>CAYFVN010000233.1:0-2715 GCA_964346575.1 uncultured Candidatus Bathyarchaeia archaeon | reverse complement strand
TCATTAAAAGCGGATTTGGAATTTTAAAACAGATCATAAACGACATGAGGAATATTCCAAAAACAATATGTTCAAGCGTATATAATGCGTATAACTCCATTTTGCTTAATTGAAAAATCTCTTCTTCGGGAAAGAAAGTTGCAAACATTATGATGATGAAAGTTATGAAAGTAATCGCCATTAATCCAAATCTCGATCTTCTTTTAGTCATCTCAATTTTCTCCGAGCGCACGATTAAAAAACGTAGAAGTGATATATAACAACTCAAAGCAGCAGGATACAGTCATTTAGAAGACCACAACCCAACCTATCCCAACCAGAAACAGCACCACACAGCACAACCCAGCCAGACTCAGCGACTCCTCGTTCCGCAGAGGCAGCACTCCCCAACACCGTCAACCCGACACAATAGAACAAGCAAACCCCCACCCCAACCACCGCATAAACCAAACCCCAACACGACGCCGATAGGCTCCGTTTTATTCGCGTTGAGGTGGCATTCCCCTTTAGCGTGCGCGCTGTAGTTGGGAAGGTGTTTTGGCTGGAGAAAAGTGGGGAGAGTTAGGCTTTACGTCTTCTCTTCACGACGACCGTCGCTGTGGTCAGGGCTGCTACAAGTCCGATCAGAGTTAGATGCGGCGCAAGGATCGTGAGTTTGTTTGCCGAGGTGAGTATGCCGCCGACGGGCGCGCGCGGTACTTCCCTGATTGAATATGTTCTAAACGCTTGGTCAGAACCTGGATTAGGACTACCTTGTTGTATGGTTCTACCTCCCGGATATACATCTACTCCTGAATTACCCCACCCAAAAGTAGTTTTAGTACAGGATACTTCGATAACGTATATCGAGCCTGGAGTTAAGGCGATTCCACCTGGAAAGTCGAATCGTAACCATGCATCGTAACCAACGTCACTCAAATATTGGGATGCCGTCCCCAAGATAGTCCCGGTTATTGTTGTTTGCCTTATATTGACCGTGAGAGTGTCAGGACCGGCGGTAGGATTAATTGATTTTATATAAACTTCTACAGCTATGAGGGGTGACATGGTTGGAGTGAACTCCTGCCCTAACGGATACGCAGCAAGGATTTGTTCCCAAATGTTATGTGCTTCTTGTTTCTGGTCAATAACCTCTACCGTAGCGGCAGAAACGGTTGAAAGAGAGAATATTAAGACTAGAAAAGAAGCTAAGAGAACGAATTTAAAATTGTGATTCATGAAAAAAAGATACGGTGAACATTCTATATAAAAGATTTTACTTGTTTCCATGCAAGTTATATCAAGGCCGTATATTTTCCGTGCGCGCCCTATTTTTGGCTCTTCATTTTTTACGATATGGTGGGGCCGAAGGGATTTGAACCCTCGACTTCCGCCTTATAGTCTACGGGTTTCCTCTGCGCTCCGGAAGCTCTTCATTCCCTATCTATCAGGGTCCGCAAACCCATATCACGCTTACCTCTGGAGCCCTTAACGGACTTACTTCTGTCGTCATCCCTGGCTAGATTCCGCCGGAGAACCGTCTACGGCCCCTTCTCGACCCCAGCTAGTTGAGGCTTACAGACTAAATATTAATTTTTCTAATACTTATTCCGATGTAGTCTTATACTAGCGGCTATGTGCAACATCACAAGGTTCACCAGATCTTATTGATTGGATGGTTTGAAGTTTTTGGTTTTATTCCATACCGTCTATTTACATATGCGGTTAAAGCGTCTACTAGTGCGCATGAGGGGAAGACGCGTTCAGCCTCCCCAATCGAACCGTAAAGGATGAAGTCTGCTCCTTGTAGTTGCGTAAATACGTCGGTTACCGAGTCGCATACGGCGGATACATTTCTCGAGAAGGCCTTCCTCCTCCTCCAAGTGTAAGTTGCATTCGATGGTCCGCAGCCGCTGGGAATGCCGAACTTCTCCTTGCAGAGATGTATAGCTTTAGCGGCCAAGCCTATTCCAGCCAGATCTAAAACGGCTGTATCGATCAACTTGTTCTTAATACCCGCTTCCTCTGCCAGTTCAATGAGACCCTTACGACCATCGTACCCATTTAAAACGTCTATTCTATCTTCCGGCCATATCTTCCCGGTGTTAAACGCTAGGAGCACCGCCGATCCAACCTTATACTCTCTTAGGGCTTTGGCCTCCCCCTCTCCGCAATGCTCATCTATAGAATTGTATACTGCTCTGTCTAGAAGACCAACTTCAGAGAGGTGTTTAACAACGGGGATCCTGACAGAGGCTGAAGGTCCGTCTATAAGGAATGGGACATCGCACGTATCAGCTACGAACTCTATTCTATCTATTAGGTTTTCAGATGTAGAGCCTACAACGTCGAGTATCTGAGGATTGCCCGTCTCCTCCGATAGCTCCAATGCCCTGTTTATAAGTCTCTCAGCCTCTTCCCCATTAAATTCCCCGGTTGTTGCGTTTTTAATTATCCTATGGCCTCTGTGAAAGATTGTTCCAATCAATACGGTGGGTAGCTCGCCTGGCTGGCCGCCCAACATCACATCCGGAGTTATCTCAACTATCTTCTGTTCAGTCTTAAACGCAAGCAATTTTGGGATGCCTCACAACCTTATAGCGAAAAATCTAGTTATTATAAAGATTCATTTCCCATCTTAATGAATAGTTTTTCTTTCAGTTTAATTTGGATTTGAAAGGGCTCTTACAGATTAATGGTGAATATCGATTTTAACCGATCATACAGAGAGCGCGC
>CAYFVN010000232.1:0-3458 GCA_964346575.1 uncultured Candidatus Bathyarchaeia archaeon | reverse complement strand
CCATATATATGCGATAGCGTCTAACCTGATGATATCGACGCCCCTTTTTATGTAGAAAATCATGACATCTATCATATTCAGAAGAACTTCTACGTTCTTGAAATTCAGATCTACCTGGTTCATCGGAAAAGTGGTCCACACATATCTCTCTCCTTCAGAAGTCTCATATTTTGTGAGCAGAGGAGTCATCCTAGGTCTGAACACTTTCCGCAGTTCCTCTTTTGATGGAAGGTTATCTTTTTCAAACCATATGAAGAAGTCTCTATACTTTCGGTTTCCGTTCTTGAATTCTTTAAACCAGAAGTGCTCGTCCGAGACATGGTTTATAACGAGATCGAACATTAATTTGAAATCTTTCTTCAATCTTCCTATATCTCTCCAATCACCTTGATTCGGATCGACCTCTCTATGGTCGATTATCGAGAAGCCCCTATCGGATTCATATTTGAAGAAGGGCAGAATGTGGATCGTGTTTATTTTACCCTTGAGATATTTCTTGGCGAAATTGTAGAGTATCTGCAGTGGATGTCCGTTATTCTGTATCATATCACCGTACGTCATCAATACAATATCCTTTTCGCTGAATCTTTCCTTAGAGAATTCTACTTCATTCTCTCGGGAGAAATTATGTAAAATCTTCTCAAGTTTTTTAAACGCGAAACTTCCACCTTCATCGCCATATAGAAAAACCAGTTTTTTCAGCATTCTCCCTTTAACGTCATCAGGAATTTTTTGCATGAGAAATCTCCTGTATATATAAAATAAAAATCGATCGATTGAATAAAAACACGTAATATCTCTATAATTAAGTCAAGCCTCTAAGAATCTCAGATGTTTTACCGCTCTTGAAGAATATACTATTGCCGTAATTCCAGAATAGAATACTATAAAATATAAAGAATACAGAAGATATCCAAACAATACGCCCACAAAAATGGGGATATTGTATAAATTTCTCCTTCCCGCCACTCTTTTAAAAACTCTTTCAAAATTTCCATAGTCGTCCAAACTTTTTCCCGTAGCCCTTCTAAATTGATCATAGATGTGTCTGTAGAACGCCGTGAAAAGGATAATGAATATACAGAGGATTAATGGTGTGTGACTCCTCGTCGTTCTAAAGATGTTCCAAGCAAGTGCGATGAACCACGAAGACTCGAATAACAGATCGAAGGGATGTTCCATGAGTCCCAATTTGCTTGTTTTCATTTTCACTCTCGCCAATTTACCATCCAATCCATCGACTATTCCAACAATAAAAGATAGAATTGATGCAGATAGGAGATGGCCGATCACGAACAGGGTGGTCACTGTATACGCTAATATGTTGACTGCGATGGTAATTTGATTGGGTGTTATGTTGAAATTTGAAAGGAAAAATACCAGTTTATTCTCTATTGGTTTATGAATGTAACAAGCAAGAGCGTCGGATGGATTTTTGCTTGTAACGTCTATAATCGTCTCCTTAGCCCTCTCAACGTCTTTTTCCGTATCAACGTCTATCCACCAAGGCTCGATCTCCTTTCTCATCTTGGAAATGTAACCTGCAATCTGGGCGATATCGAATATTTCAACATCTTTTCTACTGGCAGCTTTAGCGATGCAGTCTGCAAGCTCAGTATTCCCTTCTCTTACCGACTCCTCAACGTAGGAGAAAAGCTTTGGTGAGCATAGGAATATGCCAGTATCTATACAGTTTGAATTCTCTACATCCTTACCTATATCCAATATTTTCCCATTTTTTTCAAAAACTTTTGTATCTTCTAGTGATGGTTCTCTTCTATCGATAGCCAGAATGACTGAAGTCTTCATATCGGATTTTAGAAGCTCTTCTAGAATGCGTACGTCGAAGACGTGATCGGCCATTAGTAGAACAAAATTCTCATTCAGCAAACTTTTAGCCTTTAAAACCGAAACCCCGTTTCCTTTCTTCCACTCCTCGTTTTCGACGTAATCTATTTTTACTCCAAACTTCCTTCCATCTTCCAAATCTGCTTTTATCAGGTGTCCTAAATAACCGACGACTATCAAAAATTCGTTTATTCCTGCTCGTTTCGTGGTAAGGATTGCTCTCTCGATCAAGGATAAACCTAAGAGTTGAATCAACGGCTTTGGTTTATCTTCTACTAAATTTTCTAATCTGGTTCCTTTTCCAGCAGCGAGTATCAGAGCTTTCACATCCGCATCACACTTCGTGATAAATTAAATATCATAAATAATATGATATAATTGTGTTATTTATACATTAAAAAGGTTTTTGAAAACTAATATTCTAAAATTAAAGGTGCACACACTTCTTCTTAGGATTCATAAATATTTAAAATGACATGTCGAAACTCGATATCTCGAAGCTCGATATATTACGATCCTTTACAGATTGATTCTCAGCTTGTGTCGGGTTTAACAAGAATACATTCATAAATAACCATATAACACTAGCGCGCGCTAAAATCAATGTTTTTTACTTTAGTAGAGAATTATTACTAATGGTATACAAGTCAGAGTAGAGGAGCAGTCGAATGAGGATAGCTATGGTCAGAACCTCTCTCCACAAAGGTTCAGGGCAAGTGACTCACATAAGAGAATTATCGAAAAGGCTAATTCGGACAGGGCATAAAGTTACGGTGTTCACCAGGAGTGCAGAGGTCAACTTATATCCAGTACCTATATCGAAGATTGAGGTCCCTTTTAAGGAAGCACCGTATCTTCGCCACTTTACATTCATGGCATCGTTCGCGAAGGCTATGAAAATGGGATTCGATGTGATTCATACGCAGTATCATCCGGCGGTTATCGCTGGCGGCTACGCTCGAATCCTGAAGAAGACGCCTCATGTTTTTACTTATCACGGGTTTGCTCCGGTATCGATATGGAGCAATCCTAGGCAAAGGGTTAAGATGGTAGATCATAAATTGGGCACTTTCTTATCGCTTAGATGCGGCATTGACAAAATAATCACTGTAAGCCACTTTCTCCGTCGGGAACTTGAGGATAATTACCTGGTGGAACCGAGCATGATCCATGTGATATACAACGGCGTAGACTTGGAAAGGTTTAGTCCTAATTTGGACGCATCAATAGTGAGGAAGAGGCTCGGTTTAGGTGATTCCCCTACAGTTTTGTTTGTGGGTAGGCTTGCCCCATATAAGGGAGCCCAGTACCTGCTAAAGGCTATCCCAGATGTGACTAGGGAAATAAAGAAGGCTAAATTTCTTATAGTAGGTTCGTCTAGATACGATTCTCCCCAAATAGGAAGTCTTCTAGGAGATCCGAAGATTAGAAAGTCTATTATCTTCACTGGATACGTAGAGGACGAGGATCTCCCGTTATACTATGCAGCATGCGATGTTTTCTGTTTCCCGAGCCTATGGGAGGGCTTCGGATTACCCCCTGCGGAGGCCCAGGCATGCTGTAAACCTGTGGTGGCTTTTGACCACTGCGCCTTGCCTGAAGTGGTTACC
>CAYFVN010000231.1:0-4551 GCA_964346575.1 uncultured Candidatus Bathyarchaeia archaeon | reverse complement strand
TGGAAGTCTATCAGAGGCATGGAAGGGCTGTCCCAGTGGGTTGGGCGGTAGACGAGAACGGTGATCCTGCACTAGATACGGATACGGTGATGCGTTGTGTCTATCGGACGAAGCGTGGTGGACTCCTACCTTTGGGTGGACTAGAGGAAACTGCGGGATACAAGGGATACGGGCTGGCTCTCCTCGTAGAAATTCTATCAAGTATATTACCCGGGGCCGCCTACGGACCTTTCGTAGGCGCTCCGGAGGATCCCAGACCTTCCAATATCGGACACTTCTTCGCGGCCATCGACATCAACGCGTTTACGCCAATAGATGAGTTTAAAGGACGTATGGACACCATGATAAACAGTATCAAGAATTCTGCAAAAGAGAAGAGGCGAGAAAAGATCTATATTCACGGTGAAAAAGAGTGGGAGCTTGAAAAACGATACAGAAAGAGGGGCATACCACTATACTTCAAAGTTTGGGATAGCCTAAGAGACTTAGCGAATCAGCTAAACATAGAGTTTCCACTATAGGAGGCAACAAGTTAGAGTCGGTTAATACATTTTATTAGACACGAAAAAAAATTCATAAGGTACCAATCGAACTTATTGTAACGTTCGCCCAGAAACTTATCTAAAATTAAAACTTTTAAACTGCCCTTTTCTTCATTATTGCGACTCTAAATCTTTAATATTTAAGGTTCCATTCTGGTTTGCCATATTTATTTAGGTGGAGATCTGAGGCCAAGTTAATCTCCTCTGGAGTGGGATGACCGAGATCCAACTGTATCGATAACGTATCCTCGAAGCATTCTCTGAGAACTCTCTTAACCTCTTCCATAGATACGGGTTGCTCTAACTCCAAATGAAGGCTCGTCACAGGCATAAAAGCGCTCCTAACATACTTCCTATAACTTTTATGAGAGGTCTCATCGACATTCAGCATTCTATTAAGCGTTTTAATATCGGAATTCACCAGAAGAGTACCGTGGTGAACGAGGCAGCCCCAGCGTAGACTTCCGGCACTGCCTGAGATCTTCTTTCCTCCTATCAATATTCTACGACTTTCTAAATAGGGTCGAATCCCATACCTTTTTAGAACTTCAAGGGGACCTCTTGAAAATCTTTCGATTGTAGAAGTAATATCTGTTTTCAGTCCATTTTGAGGCTTAATCGATATCGAATAGTTGAGATTGCCGTTGTCATGATATACAGCTCCGCCCCCTGTGAATCTCCTAACTATTGGTACGCGCGTTTTCGTCCAAGTTTTCAGTTTGATCTCAGAATCTACGGATTGGTAGCAACCGATCACTATGGAAGGACGGCTCCTCCAGAATCTTAGAGTATTAGGGGATTCCCCTCCTCCGACGTTGCGGGCAATGGCCTCTTCTATAGCCATATTCATCGTAGGCTCGTTCGACTCTAAATCTAGAAGACGCCAGACCTCCAATATACATCGTATCCTCCAAGACATGCCCGCTAGACTTATTGGGATGTAACCACAAAGAAGAAACGAACTTAATAAAATAAATAGGTTCAGGTGACAACGGTTTTGATGAGATTGATAGTAGGTGTCTCGGGGGCCAGTGGTGCCATATACGCCGTTAGACTCCTGGAAGCATTAAAAAATGAAAAGGATGTAGAGACTCACCTAATAATCTCAAAGGCCGCGAGGTACATACTGAAAGAAGAGACTGGATTAGATCCGGGCAACCTCGCTTCTATGGCAAGTCGATCCTATAGTGAAGACGATTTAAAAGCTCCCATAAGCAGCGGATCCTTCTTAACGGATGGGATGGTAGTAGTGCCGTGCAGCCTAAAGACTTTAGCAGCCATAGCTTCAGGGTTCTCTAATAACTTGACCGCAAGGGCCGCTGAAGTCACACTAAAAGAGGGAAGAAAGCTGATATTGGTTCCTAGAGAAACCCCGCTCAGCCTCACCGCATTAAGGAACATGTGTAGAGCCGCTGAGAGTGGAGCTATCATTCTCCCGGCTATGCCAGCTTTCTACTTTAAACCCAAAAGCCTGGAAGATTTAACCGATTACATTACTGGAAAAATACTCGACCAATTTAAGATATCCCACAACCTTTATAGTAGATGGGAGTAAGATTTTACCGCTTCTCGACACCTCTAGAGCTATAGGACACAACCTTTTCACGGTCCTGCATAACGTATATGACGTATGTAACGTGTTACAACTCCGGAATATGTAAACCATTCATTGTGTACCGAAGTCTAACAACGTTCGAATACCCTAATCCATCCGTATCTCTTTCAACCGTACATAATTAGCGAGCACATTAAAATCCGATCGAGTTGACGAAGCCACACTCAGCAAGACTTAAGTACAAGGTAAAAACGATTCCAGTTTTGAAGATGTAGAAATGTCAGAACTAACAGACGAGCAAGTTATAGAAGAACTCAGGAAATTCGACACGGCTACAATCTGTAACGTCGTGGCGACCTATCCTCAAAGCGACATCTGCTTAAAACTTTACGACGCTTGGTGGGGAGAATATTACACTGATGCGTCACTCCGATGCATGTATCCTGAACTCGCTCCAGTCTGTGGCTACGCTGCGACAGCCTGGTACTCCGACGCAAAGCCTGAGTATACTCAACTGGACGATTGGGCGCTGCCAGAACATTTGAACAGCACACCCAAGCCTGTAATCCTAGTTGCGAAACAAACCTACTCGTCGGGACTTGAAAATCGATCCGGCCTCTTCGGTGGAAATTTAACCGCACAGTTCAAGGCCTTTGGAGTCGTAGGCGTCGTAACAGACGGGCCCATGAGGGACTATGTGGAGATCAAGGAGCAGAAGGTCCAGTATCTTGCAACCGGTCTAACGTCCGGTCACGGTCCTCTCCAAATAAGGGGCGTGAACATACCCATAGATGTTGCAGGCATGGCAGTAAAGCCTGGAGACATCGTACACATGGATCACTGCGGCGCATGTAAGTTTCCAGCGGATAAACTCCCTAAGGTCTTGGAGTATGCAAACGAACTTATCAAACGCGAGGCCAAGAACAAGGCGATGTTCCAAGACCCCGGTTTCAGCTTAGAGGGATGGAAGGCGAAAAAAACTCGCTGAAAGATTAAAAAACTATAAGTTATAGATATTTTTAGTTGAACGAAATTGCCTCAGATCAGTTTAGAAAAACTTCAGGCGATAGCTTCAGAGATATTTCTCAACATTGGGGCTACGAAGGTTGAAGCTGAAAGGGTTGCAGAACATCTTGTAACTTCAAACTTAGTAGGCCATGATTCGCATGGAATCATTCGTATTCCTCAGTACGTCAAAAGCATCAAAGAGGGAGGGATAAACCTAGACGCCAAAATCGACGTAATCCAAGAGACGAACTCAATTGCCCTTCTTGATGGAAATTGGGGATTTGGACAGGTCATAGCGAAGAAAGCCATGGATTTAGCGATAGACAAAGCTGCTAAATCCTCAATATCTTGCGTCTCCGTCTACAATTGCAACCATATCGGTAGGCTTGGGGAATATTCTGAGATGGCTGCTAAACGCGATATGATCGGGATCATCTCGGTCAACAATAGTGGTACGGGTCGCATAGTAGCGCCCTACGGTGGAACCGTCAGAAGATTGTCTCCTAATCCGATCTCAATATCCTTCCCTACAGAAAGCGAAAATCCTATTCTTTTAGATATCTCTTGCAGTGTTGTCGCGGAAGGCAAGCTTCGAGTAAAATTCAATCGTAAAGAAGAGGTACCGGAGGGGTGGATCATAGATTCATCCGGTAATCCAACCACAAACCCAGCCGATTTCTACGGTTCCAATGGAAGCATAAGTGGGGCAATACTGCCTCTAGGGGGTAACTTCGCTTACAAAGGATTCGGGTTAGGATTCGTCCTCGATGTACTATGCGGCGCCTTGAGTAAGGCCGGATGCAGTCGAGAAGACGCGACAAGGATCGGGAACGCCATCTTCATCGAAGCCATCAACATATCGGATTTTCGTCCATTAGACGAGTTCAAAGCGGAAGTGGAGAAGCTTAGAAATTATGTGAAAAGTTCTCCACTGGCTCCCGGTTTCAGGGAAATTCTCGTTCCAGGCGAGATAGAGTACAGAGAGAAATCAAAGAGGGTCAATGAAGGAATATTCGTTGAGGAAGGAACTTGGAATCAGATAGCGGAGATAGCCAAATCTCTGGAATAGCCATCTAATTTTCCCGTTAGACAGCTTGCACGCCGTCATTAGAAATAAACACCTTCTTCCAATTTCTTGTTATGGAGATGTTCTATGTCGAACATGCTAAACGTTGCTGTATCGGATCTCTCTTCAAAGGCTAATATATACTTCTTAATTTATACAAGTTTGGTTGGCATCGATCTTTGAGCTGATTGAATTGAAGATTCTGGTGATTGGAGACGGTATGATTGAAGCGGCCGATATAGCCAAGTCGGCCAGGAAGTTGGATCTTAAAGATATTGAGATCAAGACGACCAACTGGATCATGGACAAAGTCGAGCTTCAGAGGGTTAGAAGAGATATCGAGAGGCATGGTCCATCCTTGAAGCACCTATCGAAAGAGA
>CAYFVN010000230.1:0-2840 GCA_964346575.1 uncultured Candidatus Bathyarchaeia archaeon | reverse complement strand
GGTCTTAGACACTACGCAGGGCTCGGGTTGGCTCCTGTTGACGTGGCCCTGTGGGATTTGGCGGGGAAGTCCTTCGACGCGCCCATCTACGAGCTCTTGGGTTACTACCGGAAAAGCTTGCCAGCCTACGCCAGCACCATGCACGCTGATGATCTAAAGGGAGGGCTCGACGGCCCCGAGGCCTACGCCAGCTTTGCTGAGGAGTGTCTGAGGAGGGGGTACCAGGCCTTCAAGATCCATGGCTGGGGCTTCGATTCACCTGGGCGCCTCAAACAGGATGTAGCAGCAATCCACGCTGTTCGAGAGAGGGTGGGCGACAGGATGAACCTCATGGTGGACCCTGCCTGTGAGTACCCCACCTTTGCAAATGCCTTGGAGCTTGGGAAGGCCTGCGACGAGGAGCGTTTCTTCTGGTTGGAGGATCCCTTCAGAGATGGAGGGGTTTCTGCCTTCGCACACCGTAAGCTCCGTCAACTCATCAGGACGCCGCTTCTCCAGACAGAGCACCTCCGCACGGTCTATCCTAAGGTAGATTTCATTGTCGCTGAGGCCACGGACTTCGTCAGAGGTGACGTTGACAAAGACGGAGGAATTACAGGGGTAATGAAGGTGGCCAACGCCGCGGAGGGCTTCGGCATCGACATAGAGATGCATGGAGGTAGCATCGCATGCCAACATTGCATGGCTGCAATACGGAACACCAACTACTTGGAAGGCCCCGGCTTGGTCCACCCGAAGGTCGACACAGAGCCCCCCGAGGAACTCTTTCTAAGGGGGTATAAGGGCGGATTGACCTCCATCAACAGTCAGGGATGCGTCAATATCACTGATGGGCCAGGCCTAGGCGTGGAATTGAACTGGGACTTTATCGAGAGGCACAGAACCAACCAGAGGACGTATGAGTAGAGTGTGGTTTGGAGGGCTGCATACGTGCATCCATACGGGACTACGTATTGAAGATTTAGGGGTATGGGGTGTAGGTGTTTACTCTCAGTAAGGAGAGGAAGAGCGGGCATTAGCCACCCATCAGAAATCAATCGTTGTGGATACCCATAACGATACTATAGGGAACATGATGACGAGAGCTGGGTCGGGTACACGGGACTTTAGTCTACGTCGTACCCTCGGTGAGAGGTCTGGTGAGGGGCAGGTTGATATTCCCTGGATTAGAGAGGGGGGAGTTGACTGTCTGATCTTCGCCATGTGTGCCACGGGTTCGGTCTATCAAGGCCGCCGTCTTAAGGCGTATCTCCAGATGCTAGATGTGTTCCACTCAGAGATTGAGAAGAACTCGGATGCGATAGCCTTGGCGACCACCCATAAGGAGGTCATCGATGTGGTCAAGGGTGGAAGGATTGCGGCTCTCCTCTCTGTTGAGGGAGGTGAGGCCCTTGAAGGGGACATCGGGGTACTGCGGATGCTCTATAAACTTGGTGTGCGGGCTCTGACTCTGACTCATTTTCCCAGAAACGAGTTGGGCGACGGGTCGAGGGATGACTCAGGTTCCCGTCTAACCGCGTTCGGTATTGAGGTAGTGGAGGAGATGAACAGGCTTGGCATGATCATCGACGTCTCTCACCTCAACGAGTTGGGGTTCTGGGATGTGATGGAGAGGACGAAGAGTCCAGTCATCGCGTCCCACTCCAACTGTAAAGCCTTATCCAGCCACCATAGAAACCTGACCGACCTGCAGATCGAGGCCTTGGCTGAGACGGGTGGTGTAATCAATTTGAGTTATTGCGGCGGCTTCATCAAAGAGGGCATCACCCGGGAGAGTATAAGCGAGGTGAGTCTGGATGACTGGCTCGACCACTTGGACCACATCATCGACCTCGTAGGCTCTGAATATGTGGGGCTGGGCTCAGACTTCGATGGGGGATGCGGCTTCCCCGGGATGGACGACATAACCAAGGTACCTCAAATCACCCGAGGTTTGGTAGCACGCGGCTACGCAGATGAGGAAATTGAGAAGTTCTTGGGTGACAACAACCTGCGTGTATTCAAAGGAGTGATGAGATAACCTGTTTACAAGGCCCTCCTCTCGAAGGATAAAAAGGATGGATAGTGGACCTATTACTTTCGGGCTACGTTGAGTTCCATTGAATCCCAAACTGTATTCTTTAACCTTGAATGGTCAAAACTGAATCCGACACGAGGGATATGGGTCTACTATCCAGACTAGCTAGCCTTTGACAGGTGAACATTTGTTAGAACAAGTGTTATGCGTACGCGCTGCTAAAGACAAGTAAATTACAACATCGGTTTTCCTTAACATTTGGGTTCAGCTTGTCTTGGGGGTCTTTCATGATCTAGCTCGCTAGTTTGCTAAGATGTTTTGTATATCGATTCGAAAGAGTATGAAATGGCATAGTAAGACGCTGATGATGTTTTCTAAGAGAAGTTTTGGAAGTATTATGGTACGAACTACCTGTGGGGGTAGAGGCATGAGATACACATCGGTCACGTAGATGTATGGAACTTGGATGATGTATGCGGCTAGAACAGAGATCACTTGGGGGATTATTGGTTTTGTCTTCATCTCTTTTAAGTGAGTAAATAGAAAACCTGTGAAGAAACCAAGGATTGCGTTTCCAAGTAGAATGTAGAGATTTATTGGGGAAAGCCTATAGGCCATCGAAATCGGCCCTATAAACCCTACTATCGCCCCGTTCCATGAACCCATGGATAACGCTGTGAGGATAATCGGTAACTGCATTAAATGGATGCTGGTTAAACCGATGGGAATCGCAAAGAATCCCAGCACATTAGCAAGAGCACACATGACTGCTATAAAGGCGATCTGTTTGGAGTTAATCTTGACATTCTTCCTGTATCAGTTG
>CAYFVN010000229.1:0-2735 GCA_964346575.1 uncultured Candidatus Bathyarchaeia archaeon | reverse complement strand
AGAGGCTGAGGGTCGTGGATGGTAACTACATCACAATCCTCTTCTATTAATCCCTCATTCTTTCTGATGGTCTCCCAATAGAGCTCGGCCATCGAGATGGAGAAGCCGTCTCTGCCCTGTAGAAAATTGTGGAGAGTCTTGGTGATTTTAAAGAAGGAGGGTTCGGCCTCCATAACGTTCCATTGAATATGTATACCTAGCATATTCACAAAGGGAACGTATGAAGAGAGTAATTCTGCTACTCCCCCACCGAACCTAGCGGAGTTGATCTCCTGAAACTTTAGTCCCTTCAGCCTATCTGCCAGTTCTTCTAACCTTCTGATGCTTTCCTCTCCAACAATTTGACTGTATTTCTCTAGCGAAGGAGGGGGGGGCAGGTCTTTCACTATCATCAATATTCCCCGAGTTTTACCATATCATAAGAATCAAATATAGCTATACCTTCAGCTGAATCTTTATATTGTTGGAGATCTCCTCGAGCTTTGTAAAGAAGGTTGCGAAAGGGAGATCGGATTTTGCTACTAACTGTACGTATTGGTCTTTGCTTACCGGTGCCAGCCCGATACACATCTTCTCATACATTGCTACGCTGATGATCAGTCTTCCTAGAACTGGGAAGATGATTCTCCTTCGCCTTTTAGCGCTTAAACTCTCACGTGCAATAAGGTTAGGGATCATGTCCTTAATACCTACATAATGAGCTGCGATTACCTTCCCGTCGATCCTAATCAGGCTCGCACCGATGACTACTTTCCCATCTATGAACTCTCTTAAGACTTTTTCAACATCCTTCTGCTCCATATGTTTAGTAGTAGTCTAGGACCTATTAGGTGTTATGTACTACGCATAAAAATGCTCTGGCGCACCCTTCTTCCGATCCAATCGTTCCATCCGCTGAAACTGTTTCACCATTCCCTTAAAGCGCTCCTTGACCTTCTCCCCCTTTAACCTCAACCCTTTGACATCTATGTTCAGGCCATAGATTCGGTTCAATGATTCTATTAGGCTTGCCGCTCCCTCTGGATCAGGTATATGAGTAGCGGCGGTGGCTAAAAGGACTGTTCCGCTTACCTCTCTTATGAGGCATTCATTAATTATGCTTCCAGCCATGCCCATGATAAATCCCTTCTCTAAAGTCTCTACACCTTTCTCTCTGAGTGCCTTGCACTTCTGCTGTTCAGCGGCACAGAGAGTTTTACGCTCACTTGGGATACCTCTTACAGGGAAGCCATCTATAACCACGATCTCCTTAACATCGTTCTTCTCCGCCCAGTCTATTAAGGCGGAAGCTATATGGTAGAGTCCATTCGATCTCAAAGGAACTTCACATAAAGCCACGCAGACTTTCCTGTTAGGCGACACATGAATTCTGAAAGGATGTCTTAATCTTCCCCCTTCGAAGACTGCAGCTGGAGGGATGTGTTTTGATCTTACATACGCAATCTCCTTCATATTGAGCTGTTCTATTATGTGGCCAGCAGCTATCGAGCCTACTAGACCTGCGCCTGCAAAGCCTGCTATCAGTAGGGGTGAGTCTAGAGCGATTTTTTTGGACTGTCTTACAACAGCTTCCAAGTTTTCGGGTATACTCATATACGATAGATTTGACCAATGATATGTATAAGGGTTTGTGCAAATCGTGTTTAGACAATTCGTATTATCGGGCGGGGGCTAAAGAGTGGATATGGATTAAGTAGAAGGAGAGCTATACCACTGAACTGTCGGACACTCTGGATTTGGTGGTTATAGGAGCCTATGCTGGTAAAGGCAGGAGGGGTGGAAACTATGGAGCCCTATTATGTGCCGCCTACAATCAGGATGAAGATCTATTTCAGACAGTCCGCAAGCTAGGGACTGGATTTTCCGATGAAGAACTAGAACGTCTGCCTGAGAAGTTGAAGGATATAAGGACGGATAAAAGTTCAGTAAGGGTCGTGGTGGCTAAAGAAATGGAGCATGATTATTGGTTCCATCCCAAATACGTTCTCGAGGTTCGAGGTTCCGAAATAACCGAAAGCCCAGTGCATACCTGCAACTGGGACAAAGAAGATAAAAGAGGACTAGCCTTAAGGTTTCCGAGGTTTGAAAGGTGTAGGCCCGAAAAGGCCCCTAAGCAGGCGCCTATAGTAAAAGAGATCGTAAATATTTTTCTTTCATAAAAATGTAAGAGGTATCAGATGGGTAAGTTGTCCAAGATCGAGAACCGTGTAATCGCCGCTATCTTCTATGAAATGGCTGATCTTCTAGAAATAAAAGGAGTCCAATTCAAACCCAGGGCATACAGAAGAGCTGCACAAACAATAGAAACACTTCCAGATGATATCAAGCTGATCTATAAGAGAGATGAGTTGCAGAAAATACCGGGAATCGGATCTAATATAGCATATAAGATTCAAGAAATCATAGAAACAGGAAGCCTAGCCTCTCTGGAAGAGTTGAGAGAGGAGCTCCCACAGGGCTTAAGAGAACTGATAGAGATAGAGGGCCTTGGTCCAAAATCGGCTCTAAAATTAAATAAAAAACTTAAGATAAGTAGCATCGACGAGCTGGAATCTGCGGCCAGGCAAGGAAAGATTAGAGAGCTTGAAGGGTTCGGGAAAAAGTCAGAAGAAAATATTCTCCTAAGCATCGAGATGTACAGAAGCGCCCAAGAAAGATTCCTTTTAGGGTATGCGCTTCCTATAGCCAAGGAAATAGAGAAGAAGTTGAACGAATCGAAAGTTTTAACTGCTGAG
>CAYFVN010000228.1:0-3881 GCA_964346575.1 uncultured Candidatus Bathyarchaeia archaeon | reverse complement strand
GTATTCAGAAAGTACCGAGAAGAAATGAAGCAGATTTTCGACGACGTTCCAACCTAATATCCATTTATTATCGATAATTAACAAGCGCTTTAAACTTCTAGGATCTTTCATTTCTTATTTATCAACTCACTAATAATAGCAGCACCACCACACTTAGATTTTACTAGAAAAAATTTATAGAAATAATAATTCTAAAACGGGAATAAATTAATCTTATTTAGCAGAAATGATCCTAAAATAAGTTTATTTCTGGTGCGGGGGGTGGGATTCGAACCCACGAAGGCCTACGCCACGGGATGACTCACGTCGCGTGTAGGTCTTGGGTTTCGCGCTCGTGGTTAGACACGGCCCGCCCATTTGACCTCTCGAGGCGCCTACCCGACGCTGGCTCTGGGACCCCCGCGTTGATACACAAACAATTATTTTCTAAAAAAGTATTATTTCAATTTTTCAGGTTTTTTTAAATTGTTGACTTCCCAGTCATAGCTTGAACTCTTGAGATCTACCGAAGTTTGGTTTGGCGCGGTTTCCCCCATTATTTGAGTGGAGACTTGTAATGTTCAACCCACGAGAATTTATTTTGCAGAGTTTTAGGGTAGTATAGTCTCCAGTCGTAGTCCACCTTCCTACCCCATTCAAGATACACCCGCGGATCTATGTAACTTTTAAGCGAGGTTCTCAGGTTATAGTCTTTACCGGCCTTCATCATAAGGATTCTAAGTCGAAGCTTCTCATAAGCCTCCTTGTACCTCTCGGATTTCCCCCTCTTTACTTTTAGCTGCTCAAGCCGATCCAACCTCTTCCTCAAAGTCTCCCTCCATTTTTTAGGAACCTTCTTTTTATGGTTGCAGGTTACGGCTGTCCGCAGGTTAGCCATCGAAGCTACATGCTTCTTAACGTAATCGGGATCTCCCCTGTCGACCTTGGAGCTTCTCAGATACTCATCTACCACCCTCGTTGCATGGTAAGTTCTAAAGACCTTAGCCGCCAAACCCGGCATGACCTCGCTAAGGAATGCACTCACGTTATCCGACCTAACACCCTTGAATATTGGAGACCTTGCAACATCCATGAACTCCTCCAAGTTTCGGATGACGGCGTCTGGAAGCTCTGCCTCCTTACGCCAAGGCACCGAGTCCTTGCCTAGAAAGTTGAACACAACAGTATTACCCGGTTTTATCTTTACATGTCTGGGTCTTAGGGTTGTCGCACCTACCGTGTCGGCCTCGTCTTTATCCTTCTCGTCTCCTACACGAAGCTTAAGAACGTCTACAAGGTAGCATACCGTAGCTATCTTACGCCTCTGAACATCCCTGGAATTTAGGTTTTCAATTATATGCGCACGTACCTCGTCTATTTTACCTTCAAGCTTCCTAGCCTTCTCGAATTTCTCTATATCCGAGAGCTGCTTCTGGGGTGAAGAGTCTGAAAGCCATACGTACTTCGTCTTATCCGTCAGCTTATCTCTCCACTTAGCGATCCACATTGAATTTGGATCCCATACGATACTTTTCCAGTCGCCTTTGGGGGAGGATTCATTAGATGACAGATTTAAAATAACGTCCCTATGCCTTGGACCTGGTTTCCACCGTCCCCTTAGAGGATGCTTCCCCCTACCCATGAATATGGAGGGGGGCTCAACCATGTAATTACCTACCTCTACACGATCGCCATTCACCATAGCGTAGCCGTATCTGGCCTTGTTAGCCTCACGGATAACTTTACGCTCCTCCCTCAGCCTCTTCTTATCCTCCTTGCTCATCGACTCTTTAGCCTGTCTCTCCCTCTCTACGAAGGCTATTATCTCAGAGAAGTCGAATTCATCAGGCTTCAGACTACCATCCAATCCAAGAGCTTCTTGAAAATCTCTGAAGAAGTTCTTGGCGAATACTGGATCCTTAACGTAATCCGTTCCAAGCTTCTTAACCCACGCTAGAGCCATCTCCTCTTGGAGGGAGTTGAGGGTCACCTTATCTCCTCTAACTGATATACGGAAGCCTCTGGCGATGTAGGGTTCGGGCACCAACACGCCATTGTGGATGAGCTGCTTCAACTTCCGGTCAGTCATCGGAGCCCCCATGCTTCTTCACCTCAAACCTTAAAGCCTTTAACATTAAATGTTTTTTTAATTTATCTTTCACAGAAACCACATTATTAAGGTCTCTTATTATATATGAAGAGGACCTTGCTTGAATCTAATGTATGTATGTGCGCGCTCTAGATGGGGCAATGTTAAGTTAAAATGGTCTAGATCTTAGTTTGTGGCTTGCATACTTCTATAGAGAAGTCGATGCTCTTCGTTGAATGCGTTAAGGAGCCTAGGGATATTATGTTTATACCGCAACCCGCGAATTCTTCGACGTTCTCCTCAGTTATACCTCCTGATACCTCGAGCAGAACCTTATCACGTAGATCCCGATCCTTTAAAGCTTGAACAGCTCTACGAACCTCTTCAGGTTTAAAGTTGTCTAGCATAATTAAATCGACGCCCAAGCCGGCAGCTTTTACGGCGTCTTCGACGTATTCAACTTCAACCTCCACTTTCCTAACGAAGGACGCCGCCTTCACTCTTTCGATCGCCTTCTCTAAGCCGACTAAAGCAATATGGTTATCCTTTACCAGGATGTGGTCTCCCAACCCCCATCGATGTGGGTCGCCCCCTCCGACGATCACCGCCATCTTATCGAGATTTCCTAGAAGCGTCTTTCGCGTAGCAGCTATCCTTGTCTCAGGATTTATTTTTCCAACCTTATCGACAATTCTCCTCGTCACCGTCGCAATTCCGCTCATCCTCCCCAGTATGTTAAGGAATACCCTCTCTACGAGGAGAATATTCCTCGCGTTTCCTTCGATTAGGGCTACGACTTCATCCCTCTCCACGTTCTCTCCATCGCCTTTTAATATGTCAGTCTTCAACCTCAGCTTCTCTAAGTGAGCGCTGAGATATTTTAATCCTGCAACTACGCAGTCTTCCCTTGCTATCACCTTAGCTTGAACCCTGAGATCTTCGGGAATGGCGAGTTCACTGGTTATATCGCCTAAATACGCATCATCCTTCAGCAATCTTTCAAACATTGTTATCACTTGAGTTCCAACATACGTTCTATTGCCTTTCTCGCTTTCCGAGCGATTCCTTCATAGACGTGCATCGCGTATCTTATGTGTTTCAATGATCCCAAGAGAGCCTGTAAGGTTATTTGCTTCATGCTTAAGCATATGGCGTTGTTCCAAGCTGGAATAAACTCCCGGTTCGGATACAGTCTCTTCAATCTATAGCTCATATCCCGCTCGGTCACAACTATAAACCTTTTAACGGGGGATTTAGCTACGTGTCTTACCATACCTCCAGTGCCCGCTATGACATCCGCTATTTTATGCACCCGCTCCTCGCATTCGGGGTGGGCCATGACCTCCCCGCCATACCTCTCTTTCATCTGTAATAATCTTTCAGGATCGAAACTCGTATGTACGTAGCAGTGTCCTTTTGCTGGAAACGGTATAATCCTCTTCTTGGTATGCTTGGAGACGTATTTAGCGAGGTTCACATCGGGTCCAAATAGAATTTCATCGCTATCCATAGCTTCAACCATTTTGACGGCGTTCGCTGAAGTGCATATGACATCCGCCAATGCCTTACACTCCGCTGTGGAGTTGATGTATAACACGATATTCGCATTGGGATGTCGACGTTTATACGTCCTCATGGTGTCTGTATCAAGATAAGAGGCCAATTCACAGCCTGCGAGCGAGCTGGGCATTAGAACGGTTTTATCCGGGTTGATTATAGCCGCGGTTTCTGCCATAAATTCTACTCCAGCGAAGACGATGTATCTAGCATCTACGTCCACAACCTTTCTAGAGAGCTCGAGGGAATCGCCTAC
>CAYFVN010000227.1:0-9479 GCA_964346575.1 uncultured Candidatus Bathyarchaeia archaeon | reverse complement strand
ATTCGATAAACAGTAGTGTGCATAAAAACATATTTTATTTATTATCAACATTAGCTTACTTCTTCAGATATATATAATTTTGAAAAAAAGGTAAATTCTTAGTTAATTTTAAATAGTCTCAAAATTATTAAATTTCGGAGGATTCTTAATGTCAAAAGGAGAAAAGGTCAGTAGACGGAAGTACGTATATGCCGGCGCTGGAATTGTCGTTGTAGCTGCAGCTGCAGGAGCCGGGTATTACGCTACGCGGAAACCCGTACCAACACCGACACCGACTCCAAAGCCGACGCCTGCACCGAAGCCTAAGCCTACGCCAACAACGCCTGTTCCGACGAAGCCCGAATTAAAGGGCGAATTGGTAATCTGGGAAATGGACACCACTCCAAGCGGGATAGATGCTTGGAACGATATAGCCACGAAAATGCACGAGAAACATCCAGGGGTTACGGTTGAGATCGTTCCGATGCCTCTAAGCGAGATACATAAGAAATTGCCGACCACCATAGAGGGTGGTAAAGGCATCCCGGATATCGCCCAGATAAACGGTCCGAGGGTATACACTTACGCGGCTCCAGGATGGCTTTTGCCGGTTGACGAGTACTTGGACTCCATCGTACTCCCCCAGTCAAAGGGGAAGTCCTTGAAGGAGGATCTAATCGGACCGATATTGGAGTACAACTTGTACGAGGGGCATTACTATGGTATACCGAGCGGGCAGGGATGCTACGATCTCTACTACCGCATGGACATCTTCGAGGAAGCTGGTCTTGAGGTGCCTACCACGTGGGAGGAGTTCCTGGAGGCTGGTCAGGCATTAACGGATCCCAAGAAGGGTAAATACGGCGGGGGAGGGAGCTCCTTAAGATTCTGGGACCTTTGGCTTGGCGGGTTGCATGGCCAAGGCTTGCATGGCGTCACTATGGATGGAGATAAGTACGGGGTAGACTTCGACAACGAGCTGGGGGTTGAGACCATGCAGTTCATATACGACATATACACTAAGCAGATGCCCCCCGGCGCAGTCGCAATTGATACGACTCAGGTCAGGAATTGGTTTAAAGAAGGCACAATTGCCTCGTATCACGGTCCCCCACAACACGGCATGAGCACAGTTGAGGAGATGGGGGAGGATTTTCCGATCCGCAGCGCGTGTCCACTGAAGGGTAGAAAGGAGTCCACGTCTAAGATGGGGAACACGAACTTCTGCCTGTTGAAGAAGTCCGACGCAAATGTACCCGCGGCGATTGAGTTCGTCCGAATGATGCTCGACCTAGATTATGGGTATAGATTGACCCTGCGAGAGCTTCCAGTTCTGAAGTCAACTATGGAGGATTCCAGGTTCCTCGCTGTCAAGAAGCCGTGGATGGATGGGCTGCTATGCTGTGCTAGAACATCGCGAATACTCCCGAGGACGAAATTCTGGGGCAAAGTGGCTTCGGAGGCCAACGTGCAGTGCGAGGCCATGGTTCTCGATAAGAAGACGCCGGAGCAGGCGAACAAGGATCTGGCGGCAGAGGTTCGGAAGTTACACGGGATTGCGTGAGAGACTAACTCCTCTCTACTACCTCATCCCCCTTTTTTTACTCGAGTTAACAATAGTGATATATCCAATCTTCTTGGTCGTTAGGAGTAGCTTTACCCATCTGTTCTATCTTGAGCCCGAAACACTGGGGAAATTTGCTGGACTCTACAACTACGAGAGGCTATTGTCGGATCCCTTGTTCTGGTGGAGCGCCAGGAACTCCGTCACATGGACCGTGCTTGGAGCTAGCATCAGATTCATTCTCGGGTTGTTCATGGCGATACTATTGAATCAAGAGCTATTGAGGAGATTTAGGCTCGTCACTCTATCCAGAACTTTGGTCCTGTTGCCTTGGGTTTCCCCTGGCGTGGTGGGCATGATATGTTGGAAGCTCATATATATGCCGACTCACAAGGGCCTTCTCAACGCGGTCCTGATGCGAGTGGGGTTGATCGATGCCCCGATTGCATGGTTGGTCAACGACTTGACCATATGGCCCGCCGCGGTGATCGCGAGCACCTGGAAGGGGCTCCCGTTCGTAACATTGGCGTTCTTGGCGGGTCTGCAGGCGATTCCACGTGAACTCTACGATAGCGCAAACGTCGATGGTGCAGGCTTTCTTCAGACTGTTCGGCATGTGACCGTTCCACTTCTCATGCCCGTGGCCATACCAATCTTGCTAATAAACTGTCTCTGGATGTTCAATAATTTCCTACAACTCTATATCTTAACCGGCGGAGGCCCCTCGAACGCCACGATGGTTCTCCCCCTACTCCTGTTCTACAACGCCTTCGATTACCGGGAAATGGGCATAGCTTCCTCGATAGGCGTCTTGATACTTGTGGTCTTGATGGGTTTCGTATACGGACAGCAAAAATTACGAAGAGAAGAGGTGGGGCGATAGATGAACCGTAAATCCATTACTCGATACGTAAAGAACGCGCTGATATTGTCTTGTTTGATCCTTTTCCTGGCATTCCTCGCGGTCCCCATGTTATGGATATTCATAACTTCTTTAATGCCGATGGAGGACTTGTACTCCCCTGATATCGTCTGGATACCATCCTACATATCGTTAAAGGGATACCTAACGGCGTATGAACTTGGTTTCCCACGTTTCTTTCTAAACAGCCTTCTTGTCGCCTTCGGAGCTACTTTGATAACCATGTCCGCCGCGTTTCCCGCATCCTACGCCTTGGCCAGGTTCGCGTTTAGAGGTTCAAAGGGGCTCTCCTCCTTCATACTGTCGAGCCAGATGATCCCACCGGTTCTCCTAATCCTGCCATACTTCATCATATTCAGAACCATCGGCCTTTACGATACCTATTTTGGGTTAATCTTTGCGCACATCTCCCTAATACTCCCGTTCGCCGTATGGGTGATGAGGGGTTTCATCCAAGGAATCCCTGTTGATTTAGAGGAAGCGGCGATGATCGATGGTTGCACTAGGTTGAGGGCACTCCGGAAAATAGTCATCCCGATCTCTCTCCCAGGAGTCTTCTCCTCAAGCTTGTTGGCGTTCGTTATGTCTTGGAACGATTTAGTTTTGGCTCTATCGCTTACCAGCTCGACGGAGATGAGGACTATCCCGTTTGGATTGGCGATGCTTTTTGCCGAATGGGGGTTTGAATGGTCGGATGTCGGGGCCGCTTGTGTGATAGCGACTTTACCGATCGTCTTCGTATTTTTATATCTTCAGAGGTTTCTGATAGCGGGTTTAACGGCTGGCGCCGTAAGAAGGTAGCATTGATCCTAAGTTAAATATCAATCGGCAGACTTGCAAATTCGCGCGCGCTCTTAAAACGAGATCCCAGTAAGATGCTTACTCCTATCATATTCGATAAATAGTGCCTTACGTATAAATTTAGCGTAAATATGTTTTATCTTCGACGAAGTAAAGATCGATCGGTAAATGGTAATTTTTTTAAAGAGTTCATCGAGATGAATTTATTGAAAGATCGTATAGAAAGAAGATGAGATTCGTTGAGGGGGTAATCAATGTCAGAGAAAGAGAGACCCAATATCCTGATCCTGATGCCTGACCAGATGCGAGCCGACTGTATGGGCTGCGCCGGCCATACTCAGATCCGAACTCCAAATCTGGACCAGTTGTCGGCCGACGGGGTGCGATTCACCAACACATTCACCGTCAGCCCTATATGCATGCCAGCACGAGCATCATTCGCGAACGGCCTATACCCCCACAACCACGGCATGTGGACCAACCTAGGACGCATGCCCTCCGAGGACGAAACTTTCTACCACCTTTTACAGCGTATAGGCTACCATACCGCTCACATAGGCAAGTCGCACTACTATCCGACCGTCCGCAGGGACCATATGAAATGCGAAGAGAGCTATATGCATACACGTGGATTCGAGTACGCCCATGACACACCCGGTCCTATGGCCTCGATAAGAATGGAGTCTTTCATGAGCGATGAATGGAAAGTTAAGGGGCTTTACGAGAGTTTTAGGAAGGATTACGAGGAGAGAAGACGATTACCTCCTTGGACCTCGCGCATATCTCCTTTGCCGACCGGAGACTTTCCTGACAGCTACGTCGGCAGGAAAGCTGTGGAGTTCGTGAAGGGATACAAGGACGAGAGACCTATGTGCCTCTTCGTCGGTTTCCCCGGTCCCCACGATCCATGGGATGCGCCTGGCGAATACGCCACCATGTACGATTCCGAGGAGACGCCGCCCCCAATCAAAGCCGGTGAACCCGGAGAGTGGGTGCCACCAAAAGCGGCGGATATGATGCTCTTAGATCGATATAATGAAATGAGTATCGGCGATGTTCGGAAGGTCCGGGCTAACTACTACGGCAAGATATCCCTGATCGACTATTGGATCGGACAGATCCTCGAGGCCTTCGAGGATCGTGGATGGCTTGACGACCTTTTCGCGATCTTCTGGTCGGACCACGGCGAGATGCTGGGCGACCACCAGCGGCTTCATAAATTCGTGTTTTACGAGTCAAGCTTGCGAGTTCCTTTGACAATTCGTTGGCCGGGCCACATTCCCAATAGTCGTACGACGGATGCGTTAGTAGAGATCATAGACGTATTCCCAACCGTATTGGAGGCGGTCGGAGCCGCACAGTCAGAGCGGTGCCTAGGAAAATCTCTATGGCCGATTATACGCGATCCGAGTGTAGTCAACCGTCAGACGATCCTGAGCGAGATCCACTACGGCGGATGTAGAAGGTTCATGATTCGCAACGACCGTTACAAGTATGCTACATCGGAAATGGATGGTGGATACCTGCTCCATGACCTTGAGAAAGATCCCACGGAGTATGTAAACCTGATCGGACACCCCGATCAACAGGAGAATGAGACGAGATTAAGCAACGAACTGCTACATCTACTGATGAAGGGACAGTATACGCTGAGGGAGGGAAAACTTAGCGACCGCTTCTACCTCGACTATAAATTTAAGTTATCTTAGAGGGGATTTTCCAGAAAGAGGCATCCTAGTGGTCGCCTTCGTCGATGGATTGGATTTCAGGCTTTTAACGCGGCAGACGAAGATACTAATGTGATTGCGGGCCGCCGCAAATATTGCGGGATATTGTTGAGAGACATCAAGAAACCGAAGGGAGCATTATCTTCTGAAGTTTACAATTCCTATTCCAGTGCCGACTAATATCATGCTCATTAAAATTGTCAAAGTGAGTCCCTCACCCAGAATTAAATTACTTAGGAGAACTCCGAAGACCGGTGTGAAAAAACCGAATACGCTGAGGTTGCTGGCGCTATACCGGCGGAGTAGTGTGGTCTGGACTATGAAACAGAATCCCGCAACCACCATACCTTGGTAGAGTATCGCGCTAATAATGATCGGAGTAAATCGGTATGATACTTTCTCAGTTAGTAAACTTAATAGAAATAGAATCGGGAAGCTGAGTGTCGACTGCCAGAGAAGTATCTTATAGGGATGCATCCTTTGAACGAGGTGTTTCGAGTACACCTGTCTTACGCCTAAGAAAAAGCCGCTGGAAAGCGATAGTACATCTCCGATAAAATAGCCAAACTCCTTTAGTATAAAATTTTCAACGAATAGAGCAAATACCCCAATGAAAGATAGGACTATCCCCAGGACCTTGAGGCTGTTAAGCCTGTCTCCAGGTATGAAACGATGTGCAAAAATGGCTGTGAAGAAAGGGAAAGTACAAACCAGTACGGTGGAACGGCTGGCCAACGTGAAATTGGCGCCCTCATAGAGCGCTAGAATCTGAAGTGTAAATAAGGTAGCCAAGAGAGATAAACTACGACGATCTGCAGATCTCATGTAGATAGGTATACTCGTAATAGTCGCCCACAAGAGGACGGTTAGGCCTCCGATCATGAATCGAGTCCCAGCGAGAGCTATTGGAGGCATTCCAACCAATGCAAGTTTAATAGAGACGAACATTCCTCCCCAAAGAATCGATGTGAAAAAAGCCAATCCACCAGCTTTAAGGGTGAGAGGCTCATTGGAAAAGTTCATGAGGACCCATCCAATATTAAGATAATATTCTCCATCCAACTCTATCCTTCTATAGCGTTTCTTGGAACATATCAAACATAAAAACTAGATAGTTTTTCGCGTGCTCTTCCTACGTTCGTACATCTTCTCCACAATTATAACTGGATTAAAATACAAGACGGTAAATAATTATGGGTATGAGAAAAAGTGAACTGCTTGGCGTGGGAATAATTCTATTCTCCTTCACCATAGGCATCTTTTAGCGCGCGCGTTCTTAATTGAGAGACGAAGCTTTTTTCGTCTTCCGCAAGTACCTTTTTCACTTCCCTCCAAGTTGCTGGACAATTTTTATATTCTATCCCTACGATAGCGTGTATGACCTTGTCAATTTCCTTTTTGTTTTCACTCGTAACCTCTATTCCAATTTTATCGAAGGTATTTTTCAGGTGTCTAAGATAACACGTCATTATAATCACTCATTTAAAATTAAGTTCTATTTTTGAACCTATAAATAGTTTATCCGTGCTATATGGATTGAATAAGAATTTTTTTAGGCCGTGGAAGCGCGCGCTGGCGATTCAGCTACTTATTTTAAAAAAAGGAACTTATTTTAACATAAGAAAATGAAAAGTCAAGTAAGGAACAATCTTTTAGTAATGTAAGGAGGTTAAAGAGGCTGATTAATGAAGCGAGAGAAATGAGAGGGAAGATAGTTTTCCGGAGATTGAATAATAGCGATCTTGATCGGCTAACCGAATTGACCTCTGAAGCATTTAAAGGTAAAACGAAGAAGCAGATGAAGAAGATTCTTGAGAGAGAAGCCATGGTTGATGGAGAAGCCCATGGTTTGGAAGTTGATGGTAATCTGGTTTCAAGTGGAAGACTTATCTTTCCCATTTTAAGGATGAACGGGTTCCATTGGAAGTGTGGAGGCGTAATAGGAGTCTGTACAGACTCAAGGCTCAGGAGTAAGGGGTTAGCTACGAGATTGATGGCTCATCTGATCGCCAGGATGAGGGATTTGGGCGTTCCATGCTCGATCCTCTTTACGAAGCAGGATAATCCGGCCCGTTCAGTTTATAAAAAAGTGGGTTACTCCGATTTAACGGCTAACCCTGTTTACGTAAAGGTTCTCGATAAGACATTAATGGTGAAGAATTGGATTCGCATTAGGAATAGAAGACTGGCTTTCGATCGGAAAGCAAGGGATGGTCTCAAGGGATGGAGAAGAGTGATCCGACTTAACTTCACCGATTGGAGAGACGTACTCATAAAATTTACGGGAAATACCTTGAAGATCGTCGAAGACGTATCCGAGTATGATATAGAGATAGTTACAAATTTGGCTACTTTCTTAACGGTTACCAATCTTCCCTTTCAAACTAGGACGACTGGTGATAGATGGTCTTTCACGAATGCGGTGAATAAGAAGAACATCGCCATCGACTGTGTTCCCCGAGATAGAGAGATGATTAAGAGGTTTTTGGTTTGGGATTGGGTGTGAAGATAAGCCCCTTAAATGTCACTGATATAGAGGAAGTCGTTGGGATATACAATAAATTTGCGGAGGAGTACATGGGCTTAGTTCACCGTGAGGCTGACGATGTTAAAGCCTTGTTAAGAAGAGCCGCAGATTTAAAGCTCGGGTTCTTCAAAGGGAAGAAGCTCATAGGATACGGATTAGGGGAATATTACCCAATTTTCGGGGAAGGAAGAATATTAGAGGTGATAGTAGATCCTGAGTACCCTTTTGGAGAAATTGCGAAGATCCTTATCTACGAATTAAGCGAAAACTTATCAAGGAGGGGGGCAGGGCTCATCTGGTCGCAAGGCGTATCGGGATATCCTTTAGGTCAGGTCTTGGAGGAGAACGGATACTTAAAGGTGGGGCTTGCGAAGACCATCATGGCGGCTATACCGGATAAGGAGAGCTTTAGGAAAGAAACTGTAAAGCTCCTTAGAACCAGAACGGAGGAGAAAAGGATTTCCCAAGGCGTACGAATCGTGTGTGGAGACGAGAGGATTACGGTTAAAGAAGGACACCCAACCTTCACACTCGAAGTTAGAGATGAGGAGGACTTGGCGAGGCTCGTCTTCGGTATGGATCGCCCGCAACCGAAAAAGGACTTCAAACAGGACGTATGTGAAGCACTGTTCCCGTCAAAGCGGTTTATGATCCACGATGATTGGTAGGATCACGCACTACATTGTAAATAATGCGTAATTATGAAGGCAGCGCTCGCAGATCATTCACACGGCTGGTTTCTGTGTTTCAAATAATTATAGCCCTTCGAACTCGATTCCTTCTTAATTTATTTCCTCACACCTGTGCGTAAGAGTTTAAGTTCGAGATTTCTAAAGTATAATATGAGAGGTGATGTTTAGATGAATGAGTACATATGTGTTCAAGTTGATAACCACAAAGATGTCGGTAAAACGATTGCCAAATGGCAGACGAATGGTTGGCGATTACACACCTATCAAGCTACAGGTCGTGACATCTGGATCAAGCACTACTTACTTTTTGAAAAGGGTGAATGAAAGCATATATTCTATCCTTATTCGATAGAGTCTACTAACTTTTATCCTAACTGGACAACATTTAGTGCGCGCGATTACATAAATACGATTAGAGATCTTATGTTCGGGCCTATTTTGATAGATCCAATCTAGACTACGAGTCCGATATTCTAGATTCTATCAAGGCCTTTTTTAATAGTTCTCTTATCCTGTTTTGACCCGTAGCCACAAAATAGGGCCCCAACCTAGGCCCGTAAAGCCTGTTGAACAGAAGGTTGTAGAGTATCTGGAAAATTTCTTTGTTGGTTACTCCGTACCTCTCAGCCGCCTTGTAGATCAAGTTTTGTGCTTCGTCGCCGGTTAGACTTCCCTCTCCTAGTTTCTCGATTATATGCTCAATAATTTCTTTATCCCGGCTTGTTATTTTTATGGCTTCTATTGGCTTTTCTTCCTTGAAGTCTCTGATCCAATTTATGGCGTAGGAGATTCTCTCCCGAACATTTTCAATGTACTCCTCCACTTTATAGCCGTATTCTCTGAGTTTGGTCAGGGTGAATTCTTCAGCCCTATCCTCCGGGGCAAGCTCCGCCAAGTATAGTAGCAGTCTGTAGGGTATGTGGATCGAAGGCTTCTCTGGGGGTTTTAGGAGGTGGCAGTATTCGTATAGGCCTTTAAGTTTCGCCTTCTCCATCTCTTCCAGGATCTTCTTACGGTTGAAATATACGTCTTCTAGGTCGTCCAGCTCATCAACATACCTTGGAACATCCGTTATCGATACCTCACGTGTTCCAATAACACGCTTATACATCAGAAGAAGTAGTGAGCCTGGGCTCCCATACTTAAGCCAGAGTTGGGGTGTCAAGACGTTCCCCCTAGACTTGGATATCTTGCGTCCTCCCTTTTCGAGGAACATCTCATACCGTACGTGCATTGGAGGGTTTTTACCGTAGATTTCTTTCATAAT
>CAYFVN010000226.1:0-5791 GCA_964346575.1 uncultured Candidatus Bathyarchaeia archaeon | reverse complement strand
CCGATAAGCTCCACAACACCTGGCCATGTGATGTGAATTTGAGTTCCTAAAGTCGGTTCTCTCTTCCTCAATTTTTCTCTCAATATATTCTCTCTCATTATCAATCCCCAACAATTTGATGTTAAAATTATTTATAAAGAATTATTTGGAAAAAAATTGTTGAATAGCCTGGACGTAAACTTTGAAGAGATTGGGATTTTTTATGTTAAGGTACCAAATTTAATATGTGTTTAGTTGAAGCCAAAACTGTTTTTCTAATGTTAAGGTATCATTGTTTCATATTTTCCCTAGCTTCTATTTAAGATGGAGAATTAGTTCCTGGCAGTGATATGTTCCCGAAGTGGGTTTAGGAGGATTTAATTTCGATAGTTATACTCTTCGATTTGTTTATGGTCTTGCCCGTCTTGAGATAAACTTGCAACTTGTCATTATCATCCGAAGATAGGCGCGCGGTAATATATATTGTTTTTCTGATTTCTATTTTTTATTTTTTTAATGACTCTCTTATACCAGCCGCAAGCTCTTCTATATCTTTCTCCGTATGGGAGTATGAAAACCCGTGATGATAAATATGTCTGGGCAGGAGCCGAATACCCTTATCCTGTAGATATTTCTGCATCTTAAGGAATGTTTCGCCGGTTCCATTATCTGAGGTCATCGCTTCTCTGAAGTTTGTGATTTCTTGATCGCTGAAATAAATTGAAAATTGTCCTCCCAGTCCTTGCACTCTAATGTTAGAGTTCAAGTCTTCAGCAACTTCTTCAACTCTCATTATAAGTTTCTTCGTTAGTTTATTCAGATGTTCGGCTACTCCGCCATGCTTCAATTCTGCGATGTTTGCTTTGCACGCGGCTACGGAGAGATGTGCCGCGTTAAAGGTTCCTCCAAATAAGACAGAGCCGAATCCTCCAACCGATCCCAGCGTTGTATCTGGACCACAGACTTCGATTACATCTTTCTTACCTACGATCGCGGCTAACTGGTAGCCATTCGCGATGGCCTTACCGAACGTCGAGATGTCGGGTTCGATCCCGTAATATTCCTGAGCACCACCGGGAGCGGATCGAAAACCGGTGATAACTTCATCGAAGACGAGTAGTATATCATTATCCTCTGTGATTTCCCTTACGGCACTGAGGTATCCATCCTTAGGCATAATGGCTCCACAGTTATGCACTATAGGTTCCAAGATGAGGGCGGCTGTCTCATGCTTGTTATTATTAATGATTTTTTCTAACGCCTCTATCTCGTTAAATGGAACAACGACCGTGTTATTAATTACGTCTTCATGGATGAAACCCGCTGATTCCGGGATGGTTTTCGGATTCGATTCTGGACCTGCTTCATCGAGTGGTGGTCGATAACTTGCACATACGTAATCGTAATTGCCATGCCACGCTCCCTCCGTTCTAATTATTTTTTTCCGTCCGGTATAAGCCCTTGCTATGTGTAACGCCGACATCACGGCCGATGAGCCACTGGTTGTAAACCTCATCGTTTCACCGTAGGGAATTATCTTGACTAAGTCCTCTGCCGTGCTTATGGTGAGTTCGGATTCGACTCCGAAAGATAATCCAAACTCCATTTGTTTCTTAACTGCTTCCTCCACCTTAGGATACGCATGACCAAGTACTATAGAACCATGGGATACGAAATAATCCACGTATTCGTTTCCGTCCACATCCCATATTCTATTACCCTTTGCCTTTACAAAGTATAACGGGTATGGTTTTAGATACCTTGCGTTGCTATGTACGCCACCAGGTATTATTTTCTTCGCTCGCTCAAAAAAAGCCTTGGACTTCGCATTTGATCCCGATCCCATTAAATTCCTCTCCGCGTCGAAACGATCATAATACTTAAGTTTGCATATACTAGTTATTGATTTTCTATAAAAGGAATTAACCCGAACCTAATCTACTAGCTCGCTCAGGGGTCTAATCGTAATCTACATAATCCGTTTAGGATTTAACATTTTTACTTTTCATAAACCTCTTTTTCAATTTGGGAATTAGCCCTCCGGACACGATAAGATCTAATAGAGGTTCGGGTAAAGGTTTGGCCTTGATGGTTATGTTCTTCGAGGTGTTCGTGATTACCCCCTCTTCAAGATTCACTCGAATTTGATCGTTATTGTCAATGGCATCGTAGGCCTCGGAGGTCTCCAGTAGCGGCAAGCCCACGTTGATCGCGTTTCGGAAGAAGATACGCGCAAATGATTTGGCTATTATGGATTTTACACCCGCATATTTTAAGGCTATGGGTGCATGTTCTCTGCTCGAGCCGCATCCAAAATTCTTCCCTGCAACTATCACGACGCCCTCCCTAGCCCTTTCATAAAAGTTTGGGTCTATCCCCTCCATAGCGTGTTTGGCCAATTCCTCCGGTTTGGTTAGGGTTAGGTAAACCCCTGGTAGGATGACGTCGGTGTTTACGTTGTCACCCAACTTCACAGACTTACCTTCCAAAATCAATTCTCCTCTACCTCCCTGGGATCGGTTATGACGCCGTGGATTGCTGAGGCTGCCGCAGTTGACGGTGACGCCAAATATACAAAGGATTTGTTGCTGCCCATTCTGCCGATGAAATTACGGTTCGTCGTACTTAAGCATACTTCTCCTTCCGCTAATATTCCCATATGGCTACCCGGGCAGGGACCACAATTGGGATTCCCAACCTCTGCTTCGGACATCACAAAGATATCTATAAGCCCTTCTTTTAACGCTTGGAGTTGAACGTAGTGAGATGCGGGGAGGACGATCATTCGAGTTCCGGGATGCACTTTCTTACCCTTGAGAATGTCAGCCGCTTGCCTTAAATCCTCCAGTCTCCCGTTCGTACATGAGCCTAAAAATATCTGGTCTATCTTGGTTCCCGCTACTTCGGATACGGGAACAACGTCATCGACGGAGGAGGGACGTGAGACCATCGGCTCTAACGCGGATAAATCTTTTTTTATCTCTTCTCCGTAGGACGCTCCTTCATCGCTTACAACTAGGCTCGGCGGAGGGATTCCTAGAGATCTTAAGTATTCGATTACACGATCGTCAGGGGAGGCTATCCCCGTTTTTGCTCCTGCCTCCACGGTCATGTTACAAAGGGTAGCCCTGTCGCTGATGGTGAGATCCTTCAGGGAGGGGCCGGTGAACTCTATTCCTTTATAGGTCGCCCCATCCGATCCGATATCGCCGATGACGTCGAGTATAATGTCCTTCGATGTGACATATTTCTGGAGTCGCCCGTCGAGGCTTATTTTGATGGCCTCCGGAACCTTGAACCATAATTCGCCCGTGGCGAAGACAGAGGCCATCTCGGTGGAGCCAATGCCTGAAGCGAATGCTCCCAAAGCTCCATAGGTGCAGGTATGTGAGTCGGCACCTACGATCAATTGACCGGGTTTCACCAAACCGCTTTCGAGCATGACCTGATGGCATACGCCTCCTCTACCTATGTCGTAGAAACTTTTCACACCATACCTTTCGACAAAATCTCTGATTAACATATGAAGTTCCGCTGTCATGACGGTGTTGGCTGGAACGAGGTGATCGATAATCACCACTACTTTATTCGAATCCCACAACCTATCCACGCCCACCTTCTCGAGCGCCTTTATCGTTAGGGGCGCTGTTATATCGTTTACCATTGCCAGGTCTATTTTAGCCTCCACTATATCGCCGACTGATACCTTACGCAGACCCGCGGCTTGAGCCAATATCTTCTCGAAGATATTCACCTTTCACTCCTCCAATGGTTGGTTAATAAATTGAAAAAAAATGGTGTGAAAGGAGATAAAGATAAGTTTTTTCTCAACTATACTAATAGCCGTTTCCTTGCCAAGCCCAAACTATATCTCAACTGAACGGTTCTATAAATTGAGTCTGAAATTTGAAAAATTTACTCATTTTTCGGCCTTCAAAGCTTCAAATAATTGTAGACCATCTTGATTTCTATAAAACCCCTAAATTAACGTGCGAGTAAAGATACTTAATGAAAATTTATTTGACGTCTAATCGGTGAGGGTGGTGTTCCATAAGGTGTATAACATGGCCTCCACGTTTTCAATAGGTACGTCGGGTCCAACATCTCCTCTGCCTATATATCCACCATTAAATTTCCCGAAAGTATTGATGATTTCGGTAACATGTGAGATCACATCTTCGACACTGCCTTTAGGGAGAGTATGTTGGGCATCGAGTCCTCCTTGGAAACAAACGCGCCCTGCAAATTCACGTCCAAACTCAGAAATGTTCATGATTGACAGTTGTGGATTCAACACGTCAGCACCTATCTCTATCAAGTCAGGTATGATAGATCTTGTGATCCCGTCGGTATGAAAATGAACGTGGGCACCTCCCTGGTGGACCGCTTTAAACATTTCGGCATATGCAGGTTTAAAGAGTTCCCTCCATCGCGACGGTCGGATCATCAAATTATCCTGAGTGCCCCAATCATCTCTAAAGAGGATGCCGTCGACACTTAGAGAGTTTAATTTATCTATCCTATGCAGTATATTTTCTAGAATCATATCTCTCAGGGTGTAGACTTCTTTGACATCCTTTAACATATCTAGTAGGATGTTCTCAAAGCCTCTAAGATAAAACATGCGTTGCCAGAGAGTGCCACCGTCAACATAAACGTATCGTCTTCCCGCATCTCTCTTTATCTCTTTTTTTATAGCCAAATACTCGCTTTTGTTCAGGGGTTCCGGTGGACGATAGGTAGTTAAGTTTCGCCAATCGGCAATAGGATGCTCAACTACTTGCCCTTTGTAATCGTCGGATACCTGAACCCATACGGCTCCCCATTCATCTCTACTCTTAACTCCTTTTTTAGATCCGAATTCTCCTGATCGCGTAGCGACGTGCCCCAGGTTAATAAAATCGCTGGGATATTTGGAATAAAGGTTTCTTAAACGATCTCCATATTTTAGAAACGCTCCGGGAAGAGAAGTGTGCATGATCGGAACTCTATCGGGCCATTTCATCTCTATGGCTTTATAGACTCTTTCCCGGCTGTCCATAAACCATCGATTTCAATTAGAAGAGGATTATACTTTAATTTTACGTGGCGCGCGCTAAGCCATTTTGCTTTAAGTGAGTTCGATTGGAGCATGTTAGCCGATTAATTTAGGCTTCAGATAATTTACGTATTCTTGGAATCTCCTATAGCTTACGTCTAATGGAACGGCGTGATCGAGTCCGGGGACGTATCCGCCTGTTTCCTTCATCACAGGTAATTTAGAGTCGATCTCTTCTCTCATGGCTTCGCCTCCCTCGGCTATCTTTCTCTTATCAAAGTTTCCCATAAGGAATAGTTTCTTACCGTATTTCTTTCTGACCGTCCTTGCGTCCATAGTCGCGTTGACTTCAAGGGGCCATACTCCGGTGATCCCTGCTTCGATCACCAAATCCAGTATCGGATATAGGTTGCCGTCGCTGTCCATCATTATACGGTCAATCTTGTATTTATTAAGGAAGTTGACGACCTTCCGATAGTGTGGTAGAAAGAACTCCTTGTAAAGTTTGGGCGATATGTTCGGGCCGTGCTTGGACGCGAGATCCTCCCACCAGAAGACGATGTCTATCCGATCTTTCAACGCCTCAACCACGTCTTTGAAGGCCTCGATGTGAAAGTACTCCCAGAACGAAGCCATGTCGTGGATGAGGTCGGGATCCTTGTAGAAAGCCAAATTGAATTTTGGAATACCCATCAACTCAGCTCCGAAACCATAGAAGCCTGTAATATGTAACATGCTGCCTCCTCCCTCGTATTCTTCGAAAATCTTGAGGTA
>CAYFVN010000225.1:0-3427 GCA_964346575.1 uncultured Candidatus Bathyarchaeia archaeon | reverse complement strand
CTTTTCCCTTTAAGATATCGAATATCTCCAAGGCGGTTCCACTCACGATCTTGGAGTGAACAGGACCGTGATCGTTATAGTTGAGACGGTTGACAGCCATAATGTTTGCCACCTGAAGGCAACTTTGTGTTTCAGGATCTGACTCCAAAAGCTCGTATTCCTGTAAACCTTTCTCATCCTCCTTTATCTTTCGTTTTACCAACTGCAACGATACCTTTGCCATAACAGTTTACCTCACGAGATAGAGTGTACATGACCGCTATTATAGGTTTATCAAGATGCGAAAGCGACAAAGACTTTACCTTACCAATGTCAAATAAAAGTTTGAGGCATCCGTTAGGCATGTGAAACCATTACTCTTAGAACGGAAATACCAAGAATAGTTTCACATTCCTCAGCATTCTAAAAAATGGATGCTTTTAGGCTAATGTATGGATAAGTCCAGCTTGGATAAGTTGAAGGAGAGACAGCTAGAGCTTGAAACTCTGTTAGCTAGTATTGAGTATACACTTTGGTTGACAAATTCAGACTGTATATCGTTCAAGTAGTTTTATGAATCCTTAATTAATAGCTTGAGACCCATAAAAGTATGCAAAAACCGAGGTTTACAGTAGGGATCGACGATGCGGGGAGAGGTCCTGTTGTAGGTCCCATGGTGATCGCAGGGATCAAGGTTGTAGGAGATAAGATAACTTCATTCGATGGAATAGAGATTAAGGATTCTAAAGAGCTTTCGGCTGGATCTAGGAGTAGACTCCTAGATAAGATTAAAAGTATCGTAGACGGATACTATAGTATAAAAATTTCTCCTCGGGTTATAGATCGATACGTACGTATGTCTATTAGGCCTGGGGGGCTAAACTTTTTAGAAGCTAAGGCTATGGCTAGGATAATATATAAGTTGAAACCGGATGTGGCCTATGTAGATGCATCGGACGTAAATTGTAGCAGATTCTGCGATTGGATAAGATTAAACTTGGATTTTAAAGATGTCGAGATAATATGTGAACATCGAGCCGACAGTAAATACCCTATAGTCTCTGGGGCCAGTATACTTGCAAAGGTTATCCGAGATAGAGAGATAGATGGGTTAAAGAAGATCTATGGAGATTTCGGATCGGGTTACGTGGCCGATCCACGTACGGTAAGGTTCCTTAAAACCTTCTTTCTAGAGCATGGATCATTTCCTCCGATAGTTAGAAAGTCATGGAAGACTTTGAAGCGACTGGAGACTGAAGTGAGGCAAAGTGGATTACAAGCGGTTTAAAACTTTTATGCGCCCCGTATAAATCATGTAGATTTTGGACACCACCTTCCGACTACCATTGCATGATCCTTGTCGTAGTGTTCCAGTTTAAATATTTGAAGTATTTTAAAGCCTCCACTTTTGAGCGTCTTGATCTCCTTATTGAAGACGTGATTTGGTGGTTTGGTCACGTCTATGCTCCTGGCCTTCAAAGCTATCATGACAACCCCCCCATTCTTTAGGTATATCCTAGCGTTTTCGATGAGTATCTTAGCCTGTTCAGGTTGAGCGACATCACAGTATACACCCTCTACTTCAGATGTGGATATCGGATATCTCTCTGGAAAACGTGCGTCAGCCAGGATTGGATAAATGTTCTCTCTATGCTTACATAGATTTTCAAGTAGTGCCCTCATGACCCTGGCAGAGAACTCTACGCTATAGACTTTCCCAGATTCACCAACTATATCGCTTACGTGGCTCACGGTTGTTCCAGTGCTAGCTCCCAGGTAAAGGATAGTGTATCCAGGTTTAACGCATATCTCAGACCCGCCTTTTAATATGAACGCTGATAGTTTACTCCTAAAGGGATCCCATAAACGATACTCGTCAACATTATAGGTTATCAATTTCTCTCTATATACTGTTCTCCCTGGTGCTAAGTTCTTGGTGGCGAGTCTTCTCACTTTTTCCACGGTTGCCCAGTATACGCCCTCAAATCTTTCGTGAGCCTCTACTTTTACGTTTTCTTCCACGCTTCTTCACCGTTATTGGAGGCGTCTTAAATATCCTTCCAATCTCCTCTATCCTCCTCTCCAGATCGGCCTTCAGCTCTTCTCCCTTAAACTCTCCACCATAAGCGTCTAATCTGGCGGCTATCGCTGCCTTAGCCGCTAAGGCTCTAGCTATCTTCCCCCTCTGCCATCTCGGCGACTGGTGAACAGCGGCGAACTGAAAAATTATGCCATGCTTAGGAGGTCGTGTACCCGTCTTTAGGGCTCTGAAAAGAGCCTTTTCAGCCCCCAATACCTGTATAGTACTGGCCGGCATCTTCGCCAAGTTCTCTACCCCTCCAGCAAGGGATACTAACCGAGCGGATATTAACGATCCAACCACGGACACTAGATTTGGAGCAACCTCTTCCATAACCTTGTCTACACGAAGGCTCATATCGTTACGGAGTTTAAATAGGTTTAAAGTCTCTCTGCAAAAAAGTTGAAGCATCTCCAAGTCTTCACCAGAGATACCCGCTCCGATAGAGTTACCAGCCGATACGGAGAGCCTATCAACCTTATCATCAGGTATACCTATCCCCTTTAAAGTCTCCGCAGTCCAATTCCCTCGTCCTCCTATCTCCACAATTAGTTTAATATAGGTTTCATGGGACTCTACCATTTTATCAAGTTCTGGGAAGTGAAGGCCGAACCATTCTCTAATCCTGCCTGAGGATAAGTTTAAGTTCTTATCCATATCGTCGAGGGCTCTAACCATCTGTGCTGCATATATGTCCCTCCTCGCAGACACTCCCTTAACCCCGATTTTAGCCAGCTCGTACAGTAAGGATCTTTCAAAATCATCCAACTCTTCACGAGTTTTTATGTATCCTTTGCTTACTGCGAAAGACGAAAGTGAGTCTCTGAAATTCTTAATTACACTACAGGGCTTCATGAGCTCCACGTTAAGGTTCTTTCTCTTCAATACATCTGAAATTCCAGGGTTATCGGTAAATACGATCTCATACTCGCCTAGTTTAGGAAGTAGCCTCTCCAAGGTTGCAGTAGCAACTCCGATATTAAGTTTCGATATAGCCTCAGACGCTTCACCAATATCCTTGTAAAGTTCCTCATGTAACTCCTCGCCACTCTCATCTAGTATGAACACGCCCAAAACGGTATCTGATAGATACGCCTTCAAATCCGGTTATTCCCCCATCAATTTAAAGCCGCTTAAATATCTATTATAAACCCTGTAAAGATGACCGCCTTAAGGATAAAAAGTGTTGGGTGGTGGAATAGATATGGAATTGCCCACTGAGGTGGCTGGTATACGTCTAAGTAACCCTCTCCTAGTGGCTTCTGGAGTGGTGGGAGCATCGGCTATGTTAGCTAAAAAAGCCTTTGACTCAGGTGCTGGGGGAGTAGTGACCAAGTCTACAGGACTAGATGCAAGGGATGGATATCC
>CAYFVN010000224.1:0-2264 GCA_964346575.1 uncultured Candidatus Bathyarchaeia archaeon | reverse complement strand
GTTCATGTACGGGATGACCCGTAACCCCCAGAACATCGCCGCCGACACCGATGACTCCCTCTTCGACACCGGCACGGGAGAACCCCTCATATCTTCTTCCGTCTTCGTGTTGTTCGGGGGTCCCGTGGTGAACGCTCCCCTCTCCTATTTCCAGTCAGACCGGATGCTTCCCGTGTACTGGCAGGGTTACGGGGCGACCCACTACTTCCAGAGCACCTATGATGACAGCGTCCTCGCGTCTTTAAGCCAGGCAAAGTTGTTGGGCGGTCATCGAGACTATTTCGTGTTTCAGACTTTTCACGATGAGAAGGGGAACACGTTCTACGTTGTCTATGGACTGGGGGCGAAGGGCACCTTCGCCGGCGGACTCTACTTCAAATCAGAGTACACAGAAAACCATTTTTCCCAGTACACCAGCAACTATTACCTCTTTGAATGGGAGGAACCTCCCACCGGAGACAAGTTCCCACAAGTAAATGAAATAAAACCTATTGGGTGAAGTAGATGCAAAAAAAGACCGTATTGATGATGTTTTCCACGGTATTGATGCTCCTTTCACTGATTGGTGTCCAGCCGGTGAAAGCAGCCGCAAGTTTCAATACAATCAACAGTGAGGTCATCCAGGGAGACAAAAATACTGTATACATGATATTCCCGAGCAACGAAATATTAAATAAGCCCGAAAACGTATCAGGCGCGCTGGAGTCGGATTGGACAGCGCTCGGCTTCCTCTACGGTGCATGCGATAATCTCCAATACATAGTGACAGATACAAATCAAACGATCATCAACACCGTAACCGGTGAACCCATAATCACAGACTCGATCATCGTGATCTTCGGGGGGCCTCTCATCAGCGCCCCCGGCCATTATTATCAAAAATATACCATGACGCCGGTTTACTGGACGGGCGACGGGGTGACACACCGATTTTGGAGGACCAGTGATGATACACAGCTGGCAGATTTATTATATTCAAAGGTCTTTTCAGGATCCGAGGACATGTTCGTCATCCAGACGTTCACCGACGACGATAACGGAAACTCCGTTTATCTCCTGTATGGTTTCGGGTGGAAGGGAACCTTCGCCGCAGGCATCTACTTTAAGGATGTCATACTATCCGATCTTAAATCAAATCCAGATCTCTACACGAATTCCTATTATATCTACAAGTGGACTGATGAAAACAGCAATAAGTTTGTAGAGTTAGGAGAAATAAAGGAAGTTCCACCAGTTCCCTAAAAAATGCGTATGATAGTGCGTAAAAGCGCGCGCGCGCGTACGCGTGCTATAATCAATAGATCGCAAAATGACTTAAAATTAAGTTAGCTAGCTAAATGGGATACTATTATTCTAAATAAGACAAAAGAATTAGCTCGATTTCTATCAGGAAAATATAGAACTCTAAATATTTGTGAGCCTTCACCAAGTATAGAAAGAATTGATAATTTAGAGTTCGTAAGCGTATTCTTGATCTAACACAAAAGCAAGCACAGGAACTTGGCATAAGTAAAAACACCTTGCATTATCTTCGCAAACACGCAAGAGAAGAAAAGACGTTTAAAATCTATCAGACGGTCGCTACCAAACTGAATTGATATTTTAGGTTGAATTGAATGCTCGCACGGATAATGAAATGAGTGGTAAGGAATCTTGTTATGACGCGCGCTATTGTTCCTGCAAGATTTTAAACCTTTCGAGTCGATATAATTCGTGTTATTAGCATGGGGCTTGTCAACATTGTTTGTAGTATGAGCATTGATAGAAGAATATCTGGAAGACCGATTCTTCCGTGCGGTATTGTACCAACAAGGGCAAAAGCTCCACCTACGAAAGCTAGGTAGAGAAATGACTTTCGAGAAATAAAGACTCTCCTAAAACGTGAGATTAGCAGATAGAATGGTGTCAGGTATATAATGCCGATTAACGCGCTGGCAACCAATCCAGTCGTCAGGACCGCGATTTCAGGGTTAAAGCCGGCGATGATGTGGAATATTGGACGGCTTATGATCAGTGTTCCTATAAGTGGTGAAATTAATAGACGCATAGCTGATGCCAACTGATCATTCTGATATTCAGCGTTTGCAACTAGAGGGGACCATGAGTAGTACCATGCATTAAAGGCTTTAAGGAACTGAGCTCCAAGATATGTTCCCTGCACCTCGCTATCTCTGAAGTTGCGAAGGAATTGAACAGGAGCAGCCAACTCGCTACCATAAGCCGCTGTGGCTATAAGACATCCAGAAGCCCCTGAAGGTTGCGCG
>CAYFVN010000223.1:0-2966 GCA_964346575.1 uncultured Candidatus Bathyarchaeia archaeon | reverse complement strand
TCCCCTCGGAAACGGTGATCTGGTCTCTTCGAATCAGATCTGGATACATAACCAAGGCCATGGACGTCTCAAACTCTGAAGCATGCCCTGGTATCTGCTTGTCTTCGATGACATCGGATGCTTCGCTTGGAATTACATCCCAATAATTAACGAGAGCAACCTCTAAATCTAATTCATTTTTGAGTTGCAGTAAGTAGCCGAAGAGAAACAAGTTGTTCCCTCCGTGACCGTTTAGGATGAGGATTTTTTTAAATCCATGTTTTTTAAGACTGTTACAGACGTCGAAGATTATGCCGGTAAAAGTTTCTATTTTCAGTGAGATCGTTCCAGGAATATGCATATGATGTGGCGAGAAACCCCACGGTATAGGCGGAGCCACTAAAACCTTTGGATAGAGCTTCTCCGCAGCTTTTTCGGCGATATACGCGGAACTACTAATGTCATGCCATAAGGGAAGGTGCGGTCCATGTTGTTCGTTGCTGCCAGTAGGAACTATTACAACCTCTACCTCATCCATTATTTCTTTAATATCCTTCCAAGTCATTTGTGGAATTAAGATTTTCCTCATTCTACATCTCTCGCAACATTATATTTTGATGAATTTTTTATAGCCAATATTTAAATTTTCGATAGCTGATTTAAGATGCTAAATAAATATTTCATTAGTGTCGTCCTCAATAGATTACATAATATAGTTAGTGAAATTGGTCTATTTTTTATGGTTCTGTCGTTATTATCCGATATCCTGATTTGTGGGTCAACTATATACTATGAGAAGACGTGTATGTGTCGATTATTTGACGAGTTAATACAGATCGAAAATATACGTACTACTAAAATATGGCGTTTGTTTCAAGTTAGCGTAAGCTGTAATTAAATCAACTTTTGCTCCGTTTCTGTAAAAGTGAGAAAGCATCAAAAATACAATGACCCATAAGGGGAGGCTTTCAGAGAATCTCTAGATACTACAGGTCAAGTAGCCTCTAGGATCGAGGCCATGCTCCAAGGCTAAGGCGGTGTAGGTTAAATCTCTGCACTCAAGCTCGCATAGGATAAGGTAGCTTAAAACGTATGGCAGCCCTGTGAAGGCTTCACGCATCGTCAGCGCCGCCTCCCTCCTGAGCAGCTTTAATCCTTCAGCCTCAGCTAGGTCCTCGCTCTTGCCTATTACATGCTCAACAACACGGGCGTACGGGTTTAGGATGCTTAGGATTGTTTGAGGGGTCTTAGCCTCAACAGCCTCAGCGAATTTAGAGGTTGGAACCTTATAGGCAAAGGGTATCAGCAGCGACACCACCAAAGCCTTAGAGTAGTCGTATACCAGAGGTGCTAGGGAGGTGAAGCAGTTCGTCAGATCAACCTCAATCCCGACGAGGTTCTGGATCGAGTTTCTAGCTCCCCTATTTAGGCGGCGGATGTGGCCGAGCAACTGTTCATAGTATAACGCCTTCAGAGCATACCCCAATGGGAGGGCGCTTTGGTACTCGCGCCAGATCTCTAAACTGTCTTTAAGCCCCTCGTAGGAAGTGCCTTTGAGAAGCCGTATAGCCGCCTCGATGCTCTCAGCCTCTGATAGTGCTTCGAAGTCTATCTCGGAGAGGCCGTTGAGAGGTGTAAGCCAGTTCTTCACCTCCTGTGCTGGAGTTCCAGAAACTTTACCTCTAAATACTCTTGAGAGGTTCTTGACCTCTAATCTACGGGAGTAGGCTTCCAGGAGCCCTTTCAGATCTTCGGTGGAAATGTTTACAACGTATCTGAACCTCTCCACCAACAGCCGGTTGAATAAACGCTCCAGGATTAGAGCGTCTACTCTCTCAAGTCCGGCGATCCCTCGACCGTAGTCGGTTGGCATCAATATTCCCGTGAAGTCTTCGAGTTCCCCCGCTGATCCTAGTGCCTCCAATACGCTTGTCGGTAGAAGATGTGTAGCCAATCCATGGCATCTAGCCACCAGATAGGTGAGCAATTAAGTTTGATCCCTCCTCTTCGTGAGTATGGCCTTCACAAACTTCGTCCTCGTGAACTCTTCGAGCATGCTCTCTTCAAGCCTGTCCTCTATGTACTTGATCAGCCGGTTGTAGTCGGGTATCACTATCTTCTCTAGTGCGTTGACCTTACGGTTCGTCTTCTCTAGATCCTCGGCTACTCTTTCTATTCGTGCTTCGAGCTCCGCTATCCCTATCAAGTCCTCCAAGACCTTATGAAGCTTCTCGGCTGCAGCCCTCATCACTGGGCCGAACCTGTCCTTAACCTCGGGTCTATGTAGAATCTTCACGTAGGGAACCTGGATTCCCATGACGCTCTTGGGAAGAATCTCAAGCTCCAAACCCTCCTCGGGGTTTTTCCACGAGCTTGCCTCGCCGGATCCCAGGGAGACGTAGGACTTGACAACGGTCTTCAGGGCCTTCTCGACCTCGTCCTCAAAGCCAACCCTTCTAGAGCTCAACTCTTCCAGGTCTCTTCGGAGCTCCTTCGCCAGCTCGTCCCTCTTCATCTCGAGCAGTTTGTAGCCTTCTTCTATGAACTTTACACGCCTCTTGACTTGGAGTAGGAAACCCCTGGTGGGCTTTGCTCGAGCCCCAGTTGCTTCAGCCATCTACAGGCTCCCTAGGGCTTCACTAGCCCCCCTACGGCTCGGGTGATACTTCTTTATGTACTCTTCCTTAACCCTGATGAGTTCATCCTCGGGTAGCATGGAGAGTAGCTCCCAGGCTATCTCAAGGGTCCTCTCTAGAGGTCTGTTCTCGTATACGCTTTGATTCACGAACCTTCTCTCGAACTCCTCAGCGAACCTCAGGTATTTACGCTCCCTTTCGCTCAGCCCCACCTCACCTATGATCCTAACTAGACCTCTCGCCTTAACGCCCTCCGCATATGACATGTAAAGCTGATTTGAGATGTCCGGATGATCCTCCCTGGTCCTTTCCGGACCTATCCCATCCTTCATAAGCCTTGACAGGGACGGG
>CAYFVN010000222.1:0-5467 GCA_964346575.1 uncultured Candidatus Bathyarchaeia archaeon | reverse complement strand
GAGGTGGTGAAGCATCTAGTCACATACTCTTCATCTCGTGCGGTAAGAGCTGTGCCATGAATACTGTGCCGATAGAAGGAAAATACTGATAGTTGATGGCCAGCCTTTACCCATTCTCTTCCCACGAACTCTGCATGTATCGAAGCCCCAGAGTCGGTATTCCAAGCTCCCATCAAACCAATCTTCATTACACAACCCCTAAAAACACATTAACATATCAAGCTGTATAAATATTAATTAAAACATAAATCGTTTGTTTAAAATATTCTCTACAACTTACACATTAGAGGAATCTGTCTGAGTAGAATATTTTAAGTTTCATCTTCATCCATATTATAGGAAGAAGTTTTTGGGGTCTTTGTGATGAGTGGTTTATTTGAACGATATAAAGGAAACCCGATTTTAAAGCCCAAATCTACGAGTACATGGGAGTCATATATGGTTTTCAACTCTGCCGCTATTTATCTCGATGAAAAGATCCATCTATTATATAGAGCGAGAGGAAAAAAAGGAGGAGTTTCTAGGTTCGGATATGCCTCAACCACTGATGGTTTTCATATAGATGAAAGGCTTGATACACCTATTTTTGAACCGGAAGAGGGAAACGAGCTTGAATGTTTTGGATGCGAAGATCCACGGTTAATCGAGATAGAAGACACAGTATATATGACCTATACTGCATATGGTAGAATTCCTGGCTTAGTTCCTTCACATAATTCTATTCAAATTGCCATAACTTCTCTCTCAACCCGAGACTTCACTAATAAGAGGTGGAAGTGGGGACCTCGTAACTATCCCTTCCCAATGGTTGACAACAAGCATGCGTGTTTATTTCCTGAGAAGATAAAAAATCGATGGGTCATGTACCATCGAATACCACCTCATATATGGATAGCCTACTCCAATGACCTTATTAGCTGGGGAGATGCAGGAATAGTTTTGAGCCCACGAAGAGGATGGGAGTACTTTAAAGTGGGTGGAGGGGCTCCGCCCATAAAGACTGAAGAAGGATGGCTGATCATATATCATGCCGTCGATACAGAGTGGAACTATCGACTCGGAGCTGCCTTAGCAGATCTAGAACGCCCACATAGAATTATAAAGAGGGGGAGAAAGCCTATTCTGGAGCCCCAGGAAATATATGAAGTAGAAGGTGATGTGCCGAACGCTATCTTCACTTGTGGAGCCGTCCTCAAAGAAGATAAATTGTTTCTTTACTATAGTGGTGCCGATACCGTCATGTGTGTGGCCACAGTCAATCTTCACGAATTACTTAGAACGCTCAATAAGATCTGAAAAGTTTACACCTCTCTAGGTCCATCAAAAACGAGAATGTGTAATTATTTAATTTACAACCGAAAACAAGAAATATAATTTTTTTGTTATGGACCGATATAACTTCAGTCGGTTTTCATGTTCAGTCTCATACAACCTTCATGATGTATCGGATCAATCTTCCGGAAGCTTGTAAAACTTGAGCTTCCCCGATTGCCAATCTCGTAGAATTGTCCTTGCTGCCTCGTCGATGTTAGGTTCCCCACCTTTAATTAAGAATCCTCTCTTAGCGGCCAGCATTTCCAAAAATCCATAGGATTCTATAGCCTCGATTCCATAGGTTTTCTTTAGTAGATTCGGCATCGAATTTGAGATTTCGTCTAAAAGTTTTATTGACGGGGTCAAAGGGTTTCTAAGCTTCTCAGGAGGTGTGAACCCTCTAAGAGCACGCTCGAAAGCGCCGATTCTCTTTGAAGGTAGCAGTCCAGGGGTGTCCAAAACCAAGAGATCCTCGTCAATCCTCACAAGTTTTTCTCCCTTGGTGAACCCCGGGATGGGCGAGGTTTCGGCCACGTGGCGGCCTTTTAGACTGTTAATTATCGTGGATTTTCCGACATTGGGGTAACCCACGATGGCCAAAACTATGGGCCTCATCCTCACCAAACGTTTAACGGCCCTTTTCAGAATCTCAACATCCTTACCTCTTTTGGCGCTAAGGGAAAAGACGACGTAACCTCTCGATTCGAAATAATTAACCCATCGACTTACAATTTTCCTTGGCGGCAGATCGTCCTTATTCAAAACCAATAAAAGTTGTTTACCGAGACTTTTAATAAGCCCCTCCAAGTCTAAGCCCCTCGTTCCCAAAGGATCGCGCGAATCCAAGACCTCTAAGACGACATTAGCCCTTTCAACAACCTTCCTAACTCTGAACCATGAGCCTCTTCTCTTGGTATCAAGTTTAAATCTCGCAAGCAAGGTTTTACGTCTTCTCAATCCTTCAGCCTCAATTTTGAAGAAACTCTTTTCTAAGACGTTGGCCCAAAATTACCTCGAAATCTCTATACATTCCACCACAATCAATTCATCTTATAACAGAAATGAATAGAATATATATTTAGCGCGCGCTTTTGAATGGTAAAAGTCTATTTGTGTTCATAATAAAAAGTGTTATAGGGTATTTAAATGAAAAACAAAGAGGTTGATAAATACATCAATAGGTTTGATGGCGAGAAGAAAAAAATTCTCAGAAGATTGAGAGCAATAATTCTGAAAACAAGACCAAACTTGAAAGAAGAGTTTAAAATGGGTGTTCCGTGGTATGGTGGTTTATTCTATCTTGTTGGGCTCAAGGATCATGTTAATATGGGATTCTCTTTTGGTGGTTTAAAAAAACATGGAAAAGAGTTAGAAGGAAAGGGTAAATACATGAGACATATTAAATTTTTTACATCTAAAGACATTGATGAAAAGAAATTAATTAAATTTATTAAACTAACAAAAAAACCATATGGTAAATGTTAAAAGAGGAGAATCAGGGCGTTAATACTTTTAATTTGGATGGGAGCGCGCGCTGTATTGAAAGTTGGAGTCATGAATTTTGTCGTTTTTTAGTTCCGATATGTATGCGTGGTTTGTGTTACCTATACTTATTTTCGCTGCGAGAATCATAGACGTTAGTTTAGGGACGATTAGGATAATTTTTGTTTCAAAAGGTTTGAAGAACATTGCGCCCATATTTGGTTTTTTCGAGATGTTGATTTGGCTTTTCGCAGTGATGGAGATCATCCGACATCTAACTAATATTAGTTATTACATCGTTTTTGCCGCTGGTTTCGCTATGGGAACCTTGTCGGAATCAAGCTCGAAAACAAGTTATCGATAGGATTGGTTGTTATTCGAATCATCACGAGAAAGGAGGCGTCTGAACTTATCGAGCTTTTAAAGAGTCAACATCATGGATTTACGGTAGCCGATGCTCAAGGTCCCCATGGATTGGTCCACATCATCTACACCGTTATTCGTCGTGTTGATCTTCAAGAAGTGGTCGACGATATCAAAAGGTTTAATCCAAACGCGTTCTACACGGTTGAGAATGTAGGTTTTGTATCTGAAGACATAACTCCCTCGAGAATACCATGGTATAGGAGATTTTCTAAAGACAGGTTTAGGTAGACTTGCAAAATCAGTTTACGTTCAGACAAATCGGTGCGCGCTATCATTTTTAAAGAAATTTATTTAATAATTCTCTTAGCTCCTTTGGTGAATTTACGTTGTATTTAGCGTGAGATGACCCTATTCCGACTTTAATCGAATACGCCGATTCGGGGAGAGATGTAAAGACATCTTCATCAGTCACGTCATCCCCGGCAGCTAAGATAAAACTCCAATCCTTCTTTAAAACCCACCTTGCCACAGCTTTTCCTTTGTTTACACCTATATTTTTAACTTCAATTACTTTATTCCCCTCTAAAACCCCAAGTTCAGTATCGGCGATTAGATGTGAAAGGGTTTCGCTCAACTCTTTTGCACGGATAGAACTCAACTCAGGGTCGGCCTTTCTGTAATGCCAGACTAGGGAGAACGATTTCTCCTCGATAAACGATCCCGGGGTTCTATCCGCATATAATTCCAGGATATGTTGAATCTCCTCCTTCCAATCATCGCTTAGTGGCTCTAGTAAGCTCCACGATCCAGCCTTCTCTTTTATCCACGTCCCGTGCTCAGCAACGAAGCCCACGTTCAACCGACCGAACCATCTTTCCAGGACATTTTTCTTTCTCCCACTAACGATTACAATTTCATTTCCGGGTTCATCAGCTAGCCTCTTCAACAATTGGACGAGCCTTTTATCCGGTTTAGCTCCGTCAGGAGTTGGAGCTAAATTGGCGAGTGTTCCATCGTAATCCAACAGGATTAATCGTTCAGCGCCATTAAGGTAGTCATCAACGATCCTCTTCTTCGTGTTTTGGGATAAACGTTTAGTATCGAGTTGTTCTTGAAGTTTTTTTATCGACGATAGATTATCAATGAAGTCTTCAGCCCATCTCACGACATTGTACCTTTTTAACCTCGTTTGCATTTCTTTAGTTCGCCGTTTCTTCTCTTTTTCAGGTATCGTTAAGGCCTCTTTTATCGCATCCGAAATCATTCGCTTATCATTCGGGTTGATAATAATCGCCTCTCCAAGTTCTTTTGAAGCCCCAGCCATCTCGCTGAGAATTAAAACGCTCCCCTCTTTAGTTTTAGTTGCTAAAAATTCCTTGGCCATCAGGTTCATTCCGTCTCGTAGAGGAGTTATAAGTGTAATATCGGCTATCTTATATAGAGCGATTAAGGTATCAAAGGGTAAAACACGATACATATATAATATGGGTGTCCAGCCTACGTTTCCATACTTGCCATTAATGTTGCTGATGATCTCATCCATTTGTTTTTTTAGTAGTTTATACTGTTCTACTTCTCCACGCGACGGTACCGCTACAAGAATTAGGCTGATCTTCTCTCTATACTCGGGATTCTCATCCAGAAAGAGGTCGAATGCTTCCAATCGTTGAAGTATACCTTTTGAGTAGTCTAGTCTATCTATGGATAATACTATTTTACGGTCTCCTATTTTTTTATGAAAACTGTCGATTTTTTTCTTAACTTTCTGATGTGAAGTCGCTGATGCGAACCGTTTATAATCGATACCCATTGGAAAAACGTCTACTTTGAGTATGCGATCGTCTACGGTGATCTGGGTAAAAGTATGTTCTATACCCAAAATATTGCGGATGCTATTTAAAAAGTGACGAGCGTAGTCGTATGTGTGAAAACCGATTAGATCAGCGCCCATAATTCCTTTTAGAATTTGGCTACGGAAAGGGAGTAGGCGGAATATCTCAGATGAGGGGAACGGTGTATGCAGGAATAAGCCTAATGTCGCATTGGGCATTTTTTCTCGTATGAGCTGGGGTAGCAGCATTAGATGATAGTCGTGTATCCAGATATCATCCTTCTCCTCCGCGTTTTCTAAGACCGAGTCTCTGAAGATCTCGTTTACACGCTTGTAAGATTCCCATAAGCCTTCATCGTAGACCGTATATTGGGGGAAGTAGTGGAAGAGAGGCCATATGGTCTTGTTGCAGAAGCCGTTATAGTATTTTTCAACTTCATCTTCCGACAGGAAGACCGGATGACATTTGTATTT
>CAYFVN010000221.1:0-2496 GCA_964346575.1 uncultured Candidatus Bathyarchaeia archaeon | reverse complement strand
TATCTATCCCATCATTTGCCAGCTTCAGACGAAATTTAAGTAATCGCAAGCTACCACGGCTACATCGGTTAACAATCTGAGTGTTTGTATAATCGATGGTAGCGTCCAGCATATCGAATACTCTAGGTCGCCTGATGAAAAGTTATATTCTGGGTATATTTTAGATGGGACAAGTGATATCTCCAAGTTTTTCAGTCAATTTCATGTTTTCACGGTAGTCTATTGGCACTTCTATTATTGAAGGTAATCTTAAGTCAAACGCTTTTTGTAGCGTTGGGAAGAGGTCTTCTGTACTCGAGATACGGAAGCCAACAAGACCCAATGACTCAGCGTACTTCACAAGGTCTGGGTTATTAAAACTAACTCCAAAGGAATGACCAAATTTGTTTATTTGCTTCCACTCAATCAGGCCTAGACTAGCATCTACCCATACCACGGTGACAAAGGCAACTCCTAGACGTTTGGCAGTCTCAAGTTCCTGTGAGCTCATGAGAAATCCGCCATCACCACAGACAACAACTACCTTCCTTTTTGGATAGACAAGCTTTGAAGCTATTGCACTGGGTATGGCGATGCCCATTGAGGCAAATCCGTTGGATATTAACACTGTATTTGGCTTGCTTGCCAAATACATTCTGGCAATCCACACCTTATGTGCTCCTACATCGCTTATCAGGATATCATTCTCTTTAAGCGCCTTCCTCAGGTCTGACAAGACTTTTTGTGGTTTGACTGGAAAATCATGATCGTCACGATATTGTTCAAGTTCATCCAGAATTATACTGCGAAGGCTGCTGTGTATCGGAGCACGTTTACTCACATCAACCATCTCGGACAGGCTTGCTAGCGAATCTCCTATCTCACCGAGGATCTCTACTTCGGGGGTGTAGAAATAATCAACCTCGCTCGGCAATGTATCAATGTGGATGATACGTTTCTTTTTATCAGTGTTCCAAGCCTTAGGATGATACTCGACAAAATCGTATCCTATGGTGATGACGACATCAGCCTTGTCTAGGCCACACATTATCCAATCATGAGCCTGAAGCCCTACGGTCAGAAGGGAAAGAGGATTCGTGGATTCTATAGCACCCAGTCCCATGAAGGTTTGGGTCACCGGGATTTGTAGCGTTCTCGCTAGCTTACGCAACGCACCACTGGCACCTCTCCTGAGTACACCATTTCCTGCAATGATTATTGGATATTCTGCTTGCTCGATGATTCTTACTGCCTTCTCAACACTCGAAGAATTGGGGCGGCCGTAGTTCTGCGTTTCAACCCTCAATGGCTTTCCGGAGACCTCCATCGCTGCCACATCCTCTGGTACTTCAATATGAGTTGCCCCGGGCTTTTCAGTCTGTGCTATTTTGAACGCTTTTCGTACTACCTCAGGAATGACTTCAGGCAATTCCACTCGAGTATTCCATTTGGTTATCGGCTTAAACATATCCACAACGTTTACACACTGGTGCGATTCTTTGAACAGGCGAGCGCGAGAAGCCTGACCTGTGATCGCCAGGAGTGGCGAGCGATCAAGATAAGCATCAGCTACACCCGTAGTGAGATTCGTAGCACCGGGACCTAAGGTAGAAAGACATACACCAGCATTCCCTGTCAGTCGGCCATAAGCATTGGCCATGAACGCGGCTCCCTGTTCATGCCTGGTAAGGCAAAAACGTATTTTGCTTCGAGAGAGGGAGTCCATTATGTCGAGGATCTCTTCTCCCGGTAAACCAAAAACATACCGCACGCCTTCATTCTCGAGACTTTTTACCAATAAATCTGAGGCTTTCATTTCTCTACCATACAAGTACCACTCTATAGTCGTCAATTATCTCTAGCGTCTGCGAAATATTAATATGTGCTTATAACCGACCGTTTATGGATCGGTCTTTAGACTCTACCGCTTTATGCAGCATTTTTAAAAACTCATCTAGCGGAATACGATGGACAAAAGCAGCGCGTTTAACAGTAAGAAATCTTGTTATTATTCTGCGTATGGAATATCGTCCAACTCGTTTTACACCAAAGACCTCCATAACATCCGCTATGTCTCCATATTCCTTTAAAATCTCAAATACGCGAGTATCCTTAGTAATTTCCATACGATTATAAGTTATGGAATTGTCTTCGTTCATGATTTATTGTTTTCTTTTACTTGATTCTCGATAATGTTATCCAATTTGAGTATTCATAGTATATTTAGCTACCTGAGGTTGTTATAAGAACTTACAGTTACCCTTTGTCTCACAATTAAGCTCAGCTACTTCCGCGTACAGCATGACGACACTGCAAGTATCTGCAAAGTGGTTATGCCTACACTTATCTTGATCCTCCAAACCTATTATAGCACCACGTATCATAGTCAATGAAAAATTGATGACAAATCAGTGCGTCTAGCGTACCCGTCTTAAGCCCCCCTCTTGGGGACTTTTATTTATAATTTCTTTTTGTCGGTAGTGCACGGGGATGGTGATAAACGTGCTAGTTCTTCTG
>CAYFVN010000220.1:0-1883 GCA_964346575.1 uncultured Candidatus Bathyarchaeia archaeon | reverse complement strand
GGTTTCAGTATCGGGTTCTCTTTATACCGTTCAAACAAGCTATTCACATTATATTCCTCTCGACCACTCGCTTCCACCAATTATTATATTGTAAACGGCAAAGAATATTTTCAATTTTTCGCATTCTTCGAAGTTTTTATAGCATAGAATTCTATAAGAAAAGAAGAATATCATAGAGGTTTGTGGGATGTCTCCTATAGAAGAGGAAAATCAAATGCCTCTTTCTATTGGTTCTATGACAGAAGCTGAAATTAATACTGTTTTCAACGTTCTCCCTATATGGACACCCTTTATCGCTGAAGATGATATACTCCGCTACTTCTATAGGTTTAATCTGAGAATATTTCCGATGCCGAAGGGGATTATTAAACATGAAGTTCACGCACGCGCGTGTGTGTGAACTCAGGAACAGTGTAAATCTGTGTTCAGGAAGGCTTTCAAGGTTAAACATAAGCCCGGCAGGTTCTTCATCAGATTAGCTCCAGGGCAATATTCCTATTTAAGATATGATATTGTAGGTGAGGAACTACATGTTTTAAGTACGTTCACTCATCCAAAATTTAGAAGTCGAGGTTTAGCTTCCCGGTTAATGGATGAGGTCGTTAAGTATGCTGGATTACATGACTTAAAGATAGTGGCTAAATGCGAGTATGCGAGAATATATTTAAAGAGAAAGGCTCGTGGATAACAGAATTCGTCTTTCAATATATTTAAAAAAAGGGGGATATTGGGTAGTGCTCTAGCATATTCCCATACAGAGACGCTCGAACTCCTCGTGTTCCAAGAGTTCCTGTGCTTTCCCATGGAATGCCACTCTTCCGCTTACGAGGGCGTAAGCCCCGTCTCCAATCCCTAACGCCCTGCGGACATCCTGTTCCACCAAGACGATGGTGAGGTCGAAGTCATCTCTCAGTGATGCTACCCGTTTAAACATTGCTTCAGCAAGCTTTGGGGCCAGCTGGGCGGTGGGCTCATCCAATAATAGTAGTTTCGTCTTCCTGACAAGAGCGGTTGCTATCGCTAAAAACTGTCTCTCGCCACCACTCAATGTTCCTGCTTTCCTCTCAGTAAAGCCTTTCAGCTCTGGAAAAGCCTCTAGGGCATGTTCACGTCCATCGAGGTATGACGTTTCATCGAGGGCGTAACCGGATATTCTCAAATTCTCTTCGACAGTAAGATTGGTGAAGATATTCTCTACTTGGGGGAGATAGGCCATCCCCGTCCGGGCTTTCTGGTGGGGTGAGACTTGTGTGATGTCTTGGCCGTTCAAAAGGACCTTGCCTGAGTGTATGGTAGCGAGGCCGAATACCGCTTTGAGGAGAGTGGTCTTCCCGCTGCCGTTGGTGCCCACTAGGGTGGTTATCTGCCCATCAGGAAACTCGACATTGACGTCAAAGAGGATCGCCAGCTCTCCATAGCCGGCGTCAAGGTTAACGACGCGTAGCACCGAGATAAACCTCCACTACATCTGGATTTTTGAGTATCTCTTCTTCATTTCCCTCTGCTATAACCTTTCCTTCAGCCATGACGTAGATGTAATCGACGTATTTTAAGACTATGTCAAGCCTATGCTCAACCAATAAGAGGGATACACCTATCTTCTTCAGATCCACCAATCTCTCGAGTATGGCGTGGGCTAAGGTTGGATTAACACCGGCTATAGGTTCGTCCATGACAATCATCTTGGCATCCCGCATTAGAGCTCTACCCACCTCCAGTAGCTTCAGCTGGCCTCCGCTAAGGGTATAGGATTCAGCATCCCAGAGATGATCCAAGTTTAAAAACTCCAGGTAGTCGAAGGCCTTCTTCGTCGACTCACCCTCCTTCTCCATCCATCCACCGCTCAGACCGCCGAGGAGCCCTTCGCCGGGATTCTTGTCGGC
>CAYFVN010000219.1:0-6518 GCA_964346575.1 uncultured Candidatus Bathyarchaeia archaeon | reverse complement strand
CATCCATGAACGAGAGGTCTCTGAACCAAGCTAAGCTTGAGGTCTGCAGGGAACTTGGCCTGGGAAGGGTTCCTTCGAATTCTGAATTGATAAAAGCATCGAGAGGAGACTATGAGCTTCGCCGTAGACTGACATTGAAGAGGAGCAGGAGCGCCTCTGGGGTAATCGTCGTTGCTGTTATGTCCAAACCGTTTCCATGCCCTCACGGCAGATGTGCCTATTGCCCAACTGTAAAGGGAATCCCTCAAAGCTATACAGGCCATGAACCATCTTCGATGCGTGGCTTACAGCATAACTTCGACCCCTACCTCCAAGTTGATTCTCGGATTAACCAGCTACGCGAGATAGGCCACGAAGTAGACAAGGTTGAACTCATAATTCAAGGAGGCACGTTCCCATCGACCCCCGTCAATTATCAGAGATGGTTCGTTAAGCGTTGTCTCGACGCCATTAACGATGTGGAAACGCCAACCCTTGCAAAGGCGAAAGAGTACGCTGAACACGCCTATATGAGGAATGTCGGCCTAACAGTTGAGACAAGACCCGACTGGTGTAAAGAAAGTCATGTTGATTCAATGTTGAATCTGGGAGTAACCAGGGTCGAGATAGGCGCCCAAACTCTGGACAACTCGATATATAAACTGGTGGAGAGAGGCCATACGGTCTCAGACGTAATTGAAGCGATAAGGATCGTTAAAGACTCGGGGTTGAAGGTTTGCATCCATATGATGCCTGGTCTTCCTGGAGCTACGCCTGAAGGGGACTTTTTATCTTTCAAGAGCCTCTTTCATGATCCTCGGTTTAAGCCCGACATGGTGAAGATATATCCATGCCTAGTTTTGGAGGGCACCAAGCTCTACGAATGGTGGCTTTCAAATGAATATAAACCGTACCCACTGGACACAGTGATCGACCTTCTTAGCGGGGTTAAAAAGATGATTCCTCCATGGATTAGAGTGATGAGAGTACAACGGGACATACCTGCAAAGATGATAGTAGATGGGGTGAAGAAGAGCAATCTAAGGCAGCTCGTAGAAAGAGGGCTATCGGAGGAGGAAAATAAGTGTAGATGTATCAGATGCCGCGAAGCGGGTTTGAAATACGATCTCGATCCTTCAAAGCTTAACGTAGAGGTTAGAAGGATCGAGTATGAAGCATCTGACGGTTTAGAGCTATTTATTTCAGCTGAGGATTTTGATAAGGAAGTACTCATAGGCTACATAAGAGTTAGAATTCCATCGGAGGAAGCCCACCGCCCAGAAGTTCACGGAGCAGCCTTGGTGAGGGAGCTCCACGTCTACGGCCAGATGATCCCCGTGGGACGGAGGAGTACAAAGGATTTCCAGCATAGAGGGTGGGGCAGAAAACTTCTAGCTGAAGCCGAACGTGAGGCTGCGAAACTCAGCACGGAGAAGATCCTCATCACAAGCGGGTTAGGGGTCAAACAATACTACGTCAAACAAGGTTATAGACATTACGGCCCTTACATGGCCAAATACCTATGAGCTCCGCACGTAATTTCAGTATCAGCACCTACATCATACTCTTAGTAGCACGCACTACATTACCATTCCGCTCGATCGAGCGCGCGCTAAGGGATGCTGATCATCCTATATTCTCAGCTTATCTATGAGCTCCTCACGTAATGGAGGAACTATTATCCAGTCATTTAAACCCTCTGGGCCGTAGTTCACTCTAACTTTAGACTCGCGGCTGTCCGAATATCTGACGGTTAAGGCAGCCGCAGCTTTTTTAGCCTCTGTAGATTTAGTGTCCTGCAGAAGTGTTAATGGACTTCCGCAGCCGGGAACCTCGAACAGATAGTCGTCCTTCCTCTTCAAAGTTCTTAACCTTATATTCTCCGTCTCGTTTCTTCCTACAATTATTTTACTCTCTCCAAGTCGAAAGTGTCTTCCCACTCTCAGTAAGAGTATATCATTCGTATCAATCGTATTCTTATGGTTGACCAGGTCTTCGACCTTATTTGCGAACTCTCTACAGGTCAATAAACAACCACCGGCTGGAAACGGATAATCTGTTATGTTAAACTCTTTAGCCAGTTCTATCTGTCTCTTCCTGGATCTCCCTCGGATATCCAGTAGCTTACTCCTGTCAACCCACCCCTTTATCTCGGCCTCGGTTTCTGGAAGCAACTTCGCCGATAGAGGTCTTAGGATCCTTCCCTCTAATCCTGCTTCTTTTTCGATAATACTCATGGCCTTCCAATGCTGAGACATGGGACGTTCATCTAGTACCTCACCCGTAAAGATGAAGTCGGCCTTCATTTTTTCGGCGTAAATTTTCGCCTTGTTAAGCATGTAGATCCTACAGTCGATACAGGGGTTCATTCCAGATCCATAGCCATATTTAGGCCTCCTCAAGATTTCAATGTAGTCTTCATCGGAATGGAACACCTGTAATGTTACGTTAAACCTTTTAGCAACCTTCTCAGCATGACACTGCTCTGTCTGATTGGATGGATAGAATGGACTAGTTAATTTAACGGTGGCCACTCTCACCCCTTGATCTAGGATCAATTTGACCGCCAATGTGCTGTCTAGACCGCCCGAAAGTAGACCTAGTGCGACCACTTTCTTTGGATGGTTCATCCCATTCTCGACACTACTCGTTTTTTATTGAGAAATATTTACTTATCTATTTCGCGAGTGCGTATAGTCATGCCGAGTTTATTAACCATATTCATCGTGTCTTTTATAGAGATCTTGTTCTTCCGCATACTTATCTGAATCATATTCGCAAATTTTTACTTTTTTGGTAAAATAAAGGCTTTGAGAACTATACTAATAACTAGCTAAGCGCGCGACTATGGCTCATGATAAGGGATATTTATTAGTTATGAATTAACATATTTTTCAGACTGAGAAATGATTTAATACTCCTTTTAGGAAATTCGGTTTTAGGGGATGAGCTTGGAAAGTTTCGTTTTTTAAAAAACGTATGGTTGTCCTGCTGGAGGAGTGTAAATTGAGGAGGAGAAAGCATATAGACGAACTGGATTTCAAAATTTTACATTTATTATATCGGAATCCCGAGTTAACTTACGGGAAGATAGCAGAGAAACTTAAGACAAACGCTGTTACCGTACATAACAGATTAAAGAAGTTGAAGACTGAGAAATTATTAAGAGAAAGGATTGCCGTATCGCCTCAGGTTTTTGGAAAGGGGATTACAGCGTTTATTCAGGTTTCAACCGTTCCTGGTCAAGAGCGAGAAGTCGCCGAAGTGATAACTAAAGTTCCAGAGGTTCTAAAGATCAAAGGCACGACCGGTGATTTTGATCTCTTAGTCGAAATAGTAGCACGCGATATCGACGAGTTGCAGCAATTGGTTATGGGAAGGATTAGGACTTTGGATGGAGTCGTGAGGACGAGTACTCTTCTGGTGTTGTTTACGTTTAAAGATGAATTGAGTTTTGTTCCTTGATATTACTTGTAGCGGGATAGCACGATATAAGAGGTGGTCTCCAAAATGTTCTCAATCGAACGAACCTCATTTATTAAATTTTTAAATTCTTCCAGCCTTTTCATCTTAACCTCGATTAAAATGTCATTGTCTCCTGCAATATTGTAGACCCGTTGGATATAACTTAATTTGGAAAATTGTTCCATTAGATCTCTATGATCTCCCCTCGCCTTCAATAAGACGAAAGCTTCCATTTATTCCCACCAAATAAAGTTTGATATTCTGAACTTATTAATTTTCTTAATTAGCTATATCGAATGGGAATTCACATAATTAATTTAAAAAAATTAAATTCAATTCTTATAAATTTAAAAAAATAAAATTTTAATATCTATATGCGATATTTTATATATTTAATAAGTAAATTCTTATCGGGTTAAGCGCGTGTGTATTAGTAGGTGGAGCAATTGGTTAAGAGACATCCCACTAGATATTTGGTGGAAGATTATAAACGTTTAGTGAAGAGCCAATTAAATTGGGAGCTCAAAGAGCTGCAGACTGCGAATGAACCTGCGTGTAAAGTTGATGGTAAAGAAGTTTTAATGTTCTGCGCCAATAATTACTTGAACCTATCTACACATCCTGAGGTCGTTGAGGCGACGATAAATGCCACTAGAGAATTCGGGGCTGGAGCTGGTAGTGACCGATCCATATCCGGCAACCTAAGCTTACATGAGGAGTTGGATAGACGACTGGCCGAGTTTAAAGGTGCCCCAGCTTCCCTGACTTTCCAGACCGGGTATATGGTTAACGAAGGCGTCATCCCCCAACTCTGCGGCAGGGGCGATCTCTATATTTCAGATCAACTGAATCATGGCAGTATAATCGACGGAGTCAGGTTAAGCCACGCGGATCGAGCCGTATACAAGCATAAGGATGTAGAGGATCTGGCCAGAATTTTGGATGAATCGGAGAGGCATGAACCTCCATACGGCCAAATATGGATCCTGACAGATGGAGTCTTCAGCATGGATGGTGATTTAGCACCATTGCCGGAGATCGCTAAGCTGGCTGGCGAGCATGGAGCCGGAGTCTACGTGGATGATGCTCACGGTGAAGGCGTATTAGGTGAGAATGGGAGAGGAATTGTCGATCACTTTGGTCTCAGCCGTGACGACGTTCATCTTGAGATGGGTACCTTCAGCAAGGCCTTCGGCGTGGTTGGAGGGCACATATCCTGCGGGAGCGGCGAGATCCGTAGCTTCCTATATAATAGGAGCCGCACTTTCCTATTGTCGGCCGCGGTTCCACCTGGAGTCGCCGCTGCGTGTATAGCCGCTCTCAAAATATTAGAGAACGAGCCCGAACGAGTTAAAAGAGTGTGGAGAAACCGTGAGTATATTATTGATGCGATGAAGGATTTAGGATTCGACACCGGCAACAGTGAGACTCCAATCGTCCCAGTCATGTGTGGTAAGAGCGAGAAGGCTAAGGAGTTGGCCAGACTACTATGGGATGAAGGCGTATTCGTCTTCCCCATTTTCTATCCGATGGTTGCTGAGGACGCTGCTAGGATAAGGGTTCAACTTTGCAGCGACCACACGGAAGAACAGTTGGACAAAGCGATCGAATCCTTTGAAAGATGCGGGAAGAAGCTTCAGATAATCTAAATCGAAATGACAAAGGTTAACTAATCGAAGAAAAGATGACCTCATTACCCGCATGGATAGGGGTATCGATTGGATAGAATACTTGTTACGGGTTCCTGCGGCCAGATCGGTACCGAACTGGTTCAGGCGCTTCGTGAAAAGCATGGAAGAGAGGCTGTCTTAGCGACAGGACATGTTACGAAGCCGACCAAGGAGTTCCGTGATTCCGGACCTTTCAAATATTTGAATGTCTTAGATCGAGAACAGTTGGCTACGATAGTCGTAGACAACAACATCGATACGATCTATCATATGGCTTCGATTCTTTCGGCTGTCGGTGAACGTAATCCTCAACTATGCTACGAAGTCAATGTGGGTGGTCTCTACAATGTTCTTGAAGTTGTACGGAGACATAAGTTAGAGCGTTTCATAACTGCAAGCTCAATCGCGGTATTCGGTTCAGGTGTTCCCCGCCTTAACACGCCCAACGATACTGCCATGTTCCCGAAGACCATGTACGGCATTACCAAAGTTAGTGGAGAACTACTGGGCGACTACTACTTCTTTAAGTATGGAGTTGACTACAGATCCGTACGTCTCCCTGGAATCATCAGCAGCGAAACGGAGCCTGGGGGGGGAACAACCGACTACGCCGTCGAAATGTACTACGCGGCTGTAAAAGGTGAGCACTATACATGTTTCGTACGCGAAGACACGGTTTTACCGATGATGTATATGCCCGACGCCATAAAGGCTCTTATGGATGTAGCTGATGCGGATGGCTCGAAGTTGAAGCACAGGACCTTTAACGTGAATTCGATGAGCTTTTCGGCGAGTGAACTGGCAGATTCGATAAGGGGAGTTATCCATGACTTCACATGTGAATACGATCCCGACTACCGACAGACTATAGCCGATTCTTGGCCAATTTCATTGGATGATTCCTACGCCAAGGAAGAATGGAGATGGAATCCAACATTCGACCTGCCCAAGATGACCCGAGACATTATTGAAAAATTAAGGCAAAAATTTGAACCACGTAGCAAAATTAAATAAATTTTATCGACGAGCGCGCGTTAGTACTGTCTGGGGTTTAACTATTTAATATTAATAATTATTATTTCTCCAGAGGTCGGGGATTACGTAGTCTAATCCAAGTTTCTCAAGAGTATCTGGAAGAGGTTTACCAGTCTCTTCATCCCAATCCATCCGCTTGTAGTAGTTTCGTAACATTTTATCCCAGTGTTTCATCATGTCTGATCCTTTACTCGGTCCATCAACTGGGATTGAAACGTATCTCTGTGACGGTCGATCGAGATCACCAAGGATGCCGTGTCTGATGTTGAAGGCCCTTAATAGGTTGATTATTCTTCGACCTATTTCTACCGTTTCCTCCCAGGTTATATCCCAGCCCGTAACCGACTGTATGGCTTTGGCGAAGAATTC
>CAYFVN010000218.1:0-3189 GCA_964346575.1 uncultured Candidatus Bathyarchaeia archaeon | reverse complement strand
GCTGAATCTTGTTAGAGAGTAGCCTGCAAAAGTTGCAATTATTACAACTATGATTCCGACGCTCATCGCTATTTTAGCGCTGTTCATAAACCATTGCGGAAACTGGGTCGTACCCCATATTTTCTGGAAGTTCTCGAGTGTATAGGTTGGAGGAATCAGTTTAGGTGGATACTGGTATAGGATGGACTCGGGTGTAACCGAGGAGATAACCATCCAATAAATGGGAAAGCCGTAAAATATCACAGCGAAGACTACGATCACGTATATAACGATCGTCTTGGCATTTCTTTTGAGGAACTCGATCGTGTTCACAGAATCCTCTCCCTCTCTCCAGGGATGACATGTCTCAGATAAAATAGGCTGAAGACGGCTAAGATAGCGAAGAGAAAGATCACTATCGCAGCACCGAATCCCTGCTCATAATTTACAAACGCTGTAAAGTACGCGTATATCGGAATCGTCTCTGTACGATGTAGGGGCCCTCCCTCAGTCAGTAGCCAAATGGTATCGAATTTATTGAACATCCAGATGAATCTTAAAAGCAAAACGATTGAGAAGATGCCTTTCAACTCCGGTAGTGTGATATATCTGAAACGGCGTACCGCGGATGCTCCATCAACTTTTGCAGCCTCATACAGATGGTCTGGAATCGTTTGTAGACGAGCAAGCGTCCAGATAGTTATGAACGGCGAGAAGATCCAAGCGTTGATGAAGAGCACCATAAGCATGGCGGTGTCGGCTTCTCCAAGCCATCCGCGGGGGCCACTCAATAACCCTATTTTAATGAAGATGTAGTTAAATACACCGTGGCCATGGAGCATCCATCTCCAGATTAGGACAGAAATTATGTGAGGCATGAACCATGGGAAAATCGTAATCCCTCTTACCAACGTTCTACCTTTGAAACGTTCATTTAATACTAGGGCCATGGTAAGCCCTATCGCCAATTGGATCGATATAGATGCGCCGGAAAAGATTATTCCATTTTTTATAGCGTTATAAAACAGTGGATCGCTGAATAATATATAATAATTTTCAAGTCCAATGAATTCAGCGGTTGGGTAAAGCGTATATTTATCGGTGAAGCTCAGCCAAAAACTGTATAATATTGGGTATACTATAATGGAAGCTGAGATTACTATAGAGGGGATTAGTAGTAAAATACCTAACCTTTTTTCCTTCATATATTACATCTCAATAAAAAAATGGGGGAGGGTTTTTAGGCTACTTTGATTGGCTTTTCAGGCTCTACCTTTCGCATCTCATCCGCCAGTATTTTTACGGATTCCATGGGATCCATCTTTTCGATCCATACCCTGTGGAAGGACTCGATGAATAACCTCTTGGCATAAGAGTTTGGTAGCGTTTGTGATTTCAGTTTTCCGCCGTATCTAGTTGATATCTCGCCGCCTACCTTTGACGATGCGCTTATAACGATATCCAGTAAGTAAGGGTTTTCTTTTATTATCGGATGGCTTTCTAGATATTCTTTGCTTTTCACTACACTCCTCAGTGGCGGGAGCAGATGTATTGGAACGGTTGACAGCATTTTAATTACTCTGTCACCGGTCGATATGTATCTTACCCATTTCTTCGCCTCTTCGGGGTAGAACGAATCTTTGAAGACGATCTGCGCGTCGAGAGCACACCACGAATACTCTTCCTTCCCATCGTATTGTGGTCCAGGGGGAACTTTGACAGCCTTCAATAAGGGATATATGCTTGGCATATTTTCATAGGCTAACTGGAGTACTCTTGGTGCGGACGATAATTGCCCTGCAATTCCCATGTACATCGAGCCTCTTGCTTCACCCCAGCCGTAATCTAGGAATCCCGGAGGAGAGTACTTTGCTAGTTCTACCTGATACTCTAATGTCTCCGCTGCTCTGTCTATGTTGGGCTTTTCGTCGATGATAACGTGGTCATCTTCATCCACCATCTCAGTACTGTTTGATCTCATCAGACAGTATGTAAATTGATCGCCGAAGCTTCCTCTCGCACCTTGGAAGCCGTACCCGTACGTCATTACTTTTTCGCCGCCGATAGTTCTCTCCTTGGTCATTGCCGCCGCCACTTCAACGGCGTCTTTCCAAGATTTGGGCGGCTGCATTCCAGCGTCTTTCAGCCAGTCCTCCCTATACCACCAGACGGTTATGTTCGCGGACCAAGGTATCGCCAGCCACTTATCTGCAAATCTGCAGGGTATTAAGGCTGCATCTATGAAGTCATCGCCTTTCGGATCTACCTCTTTAATGACATCGGATAGGTCTTCAAGCCAACCTCCCTGGTAGGCTATTACAACTGTAGCTCCGTCTACTGAAGCAGATTCGGGGAAAGATCCTGCGGCCGCAGCCGTTACAATCTTATCTGTTATTGCACCCCAATCCACGAACTCGTTGTTGATTGATATATCCGGATTCGCCTTATGGAAGTCCTCAGCAAATTGATTCAAAAATTCTATCGATTCGGTGGCTGTCTCAGTTGTGATGTATCTGACGACCGCTGGTGCTTTTTTCTCTACCGTTTTCGTCTGCACAATGGTTGTACCGGGCTGAACTATGGTCGTCTCAACCACTTCTTTCGGGGGAGCTCTGGTAGCAGCGTATCCACCAGCCGCTGCAACTGCAACTACTACAACCCCTGCCCCAGCGTATTTCGTATAGCTTCTCCTAGAGACTTTTTCCTTAGACATTTTTCTTCGTCGATTAGGTATGTGAATAGCATATTTAAATTTATGCGTATCGCTAACTGGTTTATTCAGCGCGCGTGCTAAAAAGTAATAAACTATTATTTCAAAGAATTTATTTAGTATAATTTATAATACATGATCCCCGTTGATGGACTAACGATCGTTGAACTCCCAGTAAAGGAAGAGGATACGAGCTAAGTGGTCTAATTTTGTCTATGGTAAGTTGAAGGCATCTCTTAATAGAGTCCACGATTAAATAGTAGAGACAATTTCACGCGCGCTCGACGCATGGTCAAGGAGATCCAATGGTGCGTATAATGGTGTTCTCATTGAAGGAGTGGAGTTTAAATATTGCACCTGGCAAGCCGATTTTCAGGTGGCTCATATTATCCATGGCTTGGTCCATATACTTCTCTTTCGGGTTAATCACTTCCTCCTTCGCCCCCCTAGTTACGCCAATAATGTCTCAACTTAAACTCACATACACCGAGGTTGGGGCC
>CAYFVN010000217.1:0-3317 GCA_964346575.1 uncultured Candidatus Bathyarchaeia archaeon | reverse complement strand
AGGGATAGTTTGAACGCTTTGGAATCGCATAATTTAAATCTAAAATCATAAATTTTACTCTTGGTGAGTTTAGGATTATGCAGATATTGGGAATAAGTGGTAGTCCGCGTCTAGGAGGTAACACGGAGATAATTATAAAAGAAGCTCTGAGTGCTGCGGAGGAAGAGGGCGCGGACGTAGCATTCATCAGTCTCTGCGACCATCAGCTTGAGCCTTGTAATGCTTGCGGAACCTGCTTTGAAACTAAGAATTGCACTATTCAAGACGATGCGGAGCAGCTGTACCAGCGGATCGCCAAAGCGGACGAAGTGATCCTCGGAAGCCCCTCTTACTTTCAAGGAGTAACAGCCCAGATGAAGACCTTCATCGATCGGATAGGGTACTTGCATATAGCACGAGGTCGGAAAGACTTTGAGGTTAAGGTGGGTGCAGCGATCGCGGTTGCCCGCCGTTCTGGCCTTGTATCGACCTGGAATCAGATGAATATGTTCCTCACGGCTGCACGAATGATTATTCCCAGTGGTGGACGAGTCTTCGCTGTAGGACGAGGGAAAGGCGAGGTCGCTAAAGACAAGGAGGGTGTAGATGCGGCGAGGTATCTGGGAAAGATGATGGCCAAGACTATCGTCGCAATTAACAACCTCTGAAAAAAACCTAATGCGTCTAACCTAAAATCGAACAATGGCTCTCACGTAACGATAACATCCCTAAGATATATTTACGAAGCTAGAATGTAATGAGTAATTACTTACTGTTTTATTGCCTTACAGCCTTCTTTCTAGCTGATGGAATGACAGGTCATCCTAGCGCACGCTGCGATGTAATGTGAAGGATGTTAAATCCAGAGCACACCCGCCTTCAGATATGCATTAGCTCCAGTTTTTGAGCATTTCAATTATTAGTCTAACTGCTGGTCCCTTGCTACCTTTTGGGTTATAGTCTTTGTCTGTTTTTTGTTCAGGGTGGCCTGCGATATCGAGGTGTGCCCAGGGTGTTTCCATTACGAATTTGCTTAGGAACCTGGCTGCGGTTATTGCTCCGGCTGGTCTGCCGCCTGTGTGTTTAATGTCCGCGACGTCGCTTTTTAGTTGTTCATCATATTCTTCCCATAGTGGCATGCGCCAGATTTTCTCACCCGATTTCTCGGAGGCTTGTTCTAGTTTCTCTGATACCCAGTCCTGGTTAGTGAAGTATCCTATGGCGTGATCTCCTAAGGCTACGTGCATTGCGCCTGTAAGGGTAGCGAAGTCAAACATTGCCTTTGGCTGGTAGTTCTTGGCGGCGTAGCTGAGGGCGTCATTAAGTATCATGCGTCCTTCGGCGTCGGTGCTTATTACCTCGATGGTCTGGCCGCTATAGCTTTTTACTACGTCTCCTGGGTGGTATGCTTTACCATCTGGCATGTTGTCTGTGGCGGGTATTATTCCTACAAGGTGTACTAGGAGACTTAACTTGGATGCTGCTTCCATGACTGCTAGTACGACTGCACCGCCGGTCATGTCTGCTTTCATGGAGGGCATTCCATCCCTTGATTTGAGGCTGATGCCTCCTGTGTCAAAGGTTATGCCTTTTCCTATGAGTGGTACTGTTTCCTTATGTTCTGCGCCATATTCCATTATTATGAATTTGGGTGGTTCCTCGGTGCCTCGGGCTACTGCTAGAAAGCTGTGTAAGCCGACTTCTTGGGCTTTTTCTCTATCGAATACAGTTACCTTGAAGTTCTGGTCTTTACCCATTTTATTGGCTTCTTCTGCGAGTATTGTGGGGGTTACTATGTTGGCTGGTCCCCACGCGAGTTTTCTACAATAGTTTACGGCTTCAGCTATTATCTTACCTGTGTTTGCCCTCTGCGCTAAAGTTTTATCATAATTTGGATCAAATAGCGTTATCTCTTCGATACGTTTGATTTTTTCCAGTTCTTTTGTTTTGTAATATGTTTCATTATAGCTGCCCATTATGAATGCTTGCACAAGCGCCTCAGCTACATCGTGTTGTTTTAGAGAACTCGTAATAAAGGAGGGGAGGTATATTCCTGCCTTTTTTACCCCTGTGTACCGTACTACTCTTGAGGCTGAGCCTGCTACGCGTCTTATGGTCTCTAGGTTTATTTCGGATTCTTTTCCGATGCCGACAAGCAGCACTCTTGGGGTTTCATTGTTTTCTGTATAGATGAGGCTGGATGTGCCTTTTTCTCCTTTGAAGTCCCCTAAATTGGCGAGGTTTTCTACCGCTCTCCTAAGAGGTGCTGGTGGACTGGTCACGTTTTCTTCTGTGAAGCCAACTACCATTATCGCTGTTTGAGATTCCTCTAGGCTTGTTTTCTTAAAATCCAGTTTCATGGTTTTTAATGAAACATTGGAGTAGATATTTTTTTCCAAATTTACTTATACTTTTTCATATTTTCTTGAAGCCATTTTTCCAGTGATTACAGAGATGATTTTAAAGGAACTACTAGACGTTAAGGAAGACAAGTTAGACGCGTTTCAACGTTCGTAGATGCTTCGCGCGCGCGGGGATTTCAAGTTCATGCGTGTGCTAGCTTATATATAATATAAATTATATCTGCTATTGTGTGACTCATGACGTATAAAAACGGCATTTACTTGTGGCGCGATCAGAAGTATGATGGCACTCCAATTAGTAATGACGTAGAAATCAATGATCTTATTTCCTTCTGTAATGATCAGAACATTCAGTTTATTGCGTATGATAACTGGGGAACGGGTTTACCAGATGCAGGAACTGGTAGTGGCTTACAAGATTACAATTTTCTCGAGAAATTCGTGTGCAAAGCAACTCGGGGAAAAGTCGAAGTTGAAGCTCTCTACTCTGATCATATAAGATTTAATGATGTTATAACCTATCATAACCAGCTTCCAAGAATACAATGCTTTGTTTGGAGACGGTTTCCATTAATGGCATGTATTCAGCGCGCGCGCTGTGAAGGGGTCGCATTTGCTTCAGCAAATTAACATTATCTTTACGAGCGGTGATGATCAGGATCGTTGGTATCATCGTGAAACCCCCTATCGATAAACCTCATTACGCCATCGTTCTTGTGCATGGGTCAGAACTTGTAGACCGTAATAGTCATGGCAACTTTAGCGCGCGCGTCTTGTCTCTTGTAGCAGATGGGCAGATTATATATCAAAAACACGTTTTTAAGAAAGATATTCCCAGAAGATTCTGAGTGTAGCTGGTATTGACTGGAGGCACAATATCTATGAGTAAAGAGAGCATTGGCATATTGCACCCCGGTGCGATGGGAGTATCTATCGCTGCATCTGCAAAGAATACCGGGTATACGGTCTATTGGG
>CAYFVN010000216.1:0-7838 GCA_964346575.1 uncultured Candidatus Bathyarchaeia archaeon | reverse complement strand
CTTTTAGACGAGAAGGTCATTACGGTCGAGATGGACGGTGTCGAAGCTGAAAATATCCCCGTAAACCCCGAAAAGAATTGTGCCGGTAAAACGGCGATGGAGTTCCTAAATCGTTTCGGAGAATGTGGCTTCCAGATTAAAGTCATTAAAGGGATACCCCCCGGATCCGGTCTCGGAAGCAGTGGGGCCAGCGCCGCGGCAACGGCGGTTGCAATCAACCGCCTACTCAACTTGAAACTTGAAGAGAAAGAACTTACTGAAATAGCGGCACAAGGGGAGATCCCTGCAGCGGGTGCCCCCCACGCTGACAATGTAGCACCTTCAATATATGGAGGTTTCGTAATAATCCGATCTTACAATCCACTAGAAGTCGAGCCTTTTCCTCCTCCCAGGGAGATCCAATTCGCTATAGCCGTTCCCAGAGGCATCAGAAAAACCACTAGACAGGCGAGAAGCATGCTCCCAAAGGAGGTACCACTTTCGAAAGTAATCCAGAATTTAGGTGCGGCATCCACCGTCGTTGCAGGCTTCCTCCTCTCAAACGCAAACCTCGTAGGAACAGGAATGCTCGGTGACCGTATTGTAGAGCCTGTAAGAGCCCCCCTATATCCGGGATACCTCAAAGCCAAGAAAGCTGCGATAGACCTAGGAGCCTCGGGCGTAACACTTAGCGGGGCAGGTCCAACCATCATAGCTGCAGTAGATCACGAAAAGACGAATCCCTCGGAAGTTGCAAAAGTGATGAGAGAAGCCTTTGAAGTGGAGGGAATAAAATGCCAAGATTACGTTTCTAAGCCGACAACTGGAGCACATGTAGTTGAGAATTTAAATTAATCTAATTAGAGAGGGTTCATATCGCGCGCAATCATAGATAATTTTTCCCCAATTCAAAACGAGCTCTTCATCGAATTGTAGTGGTTTAGCCATTAGTGCGCGCGTTATCTTAGGTTTTACATAACTTTCCTTTTGAGCCGTGTGTTCCAGAATGCTGTTAAAATATTTTTGATTTTTAAGGATAAATATGCAATATATTATTGGGCGATAAAAAAGAGGTGATATTATTGTCGAATGAGGAAAACAAGGCGTTGGCTTGTCGTCTTTTTGATGAGGTTTGGGCTAAGGGGAACCTTGCTGTAGCGGATGAGGTTCAAGCATCAAATTTCGTACTCCTACATGCGCCTCCCGGGATTAGACCAGATAGGGAAGGATATAAACAATGGGCTGGTATGATCTCCATCGGCTTCACCGATCGGCAGAACACGATTGAAGAGCAGATAGCAGAGGGTGACAAAGATGCCACCCGCTGGACTATGAAGGGCAAACACACAGGCGATTTGATGGGAGTCGCCGCCACCAACAAGCAGGCGACTGTGACAGGTATCACTATTGACCGCTTCGAAGGCGGTAAGATCGTGGAAGAATGGAACGAGGTAGACCAGATGGGCATGATGCAGCAACTCGGCGTGATAAAACCGCCAGAGCAGAAGTAAAAGTCTGCGGAGATTGCGACAGATCAAGAAAGCTAACCTTCCACTTTTTTCCAAACGATCTTTTCTAATATCTGCGCGTGCAGCAGTATATCAAGCCCGATAGATAGCGTATTTATTCATCAAAAATAAATAATTCATCAATTGTAGTCTTTAGAGCTTTCGCAACCTCATGGGCCAATTTGAGAGAGGGATTGTATTTACCCTTCTCCATGAAGAGGATGGTCTCCCTCCTCACGCCAACCGTCTTCGCAAGCTCCTCCTGCGTTAAATCATAACGCGCCCTAAGCTCCTTGATTCTGGTCCTCACTGTGCATCGCCTTTACGCATGAAGTACCAGCGCAATCCTCCAAAGACTAAAGCCATTACGATGATTGACGCTATCAGAGCAGGGACCGTCTTCAACTCGGTTAAACCAAATCGTTCCACACCGAGGAAGGCGTACCACATGAGCCCCAATATAAAATACATAGAAACCATAAAAGCGTAGTATGACGCGCGCCATTCGATGATCTTAGTCCTCTCATCTTTATGAGGGAAACCTTCCCTTTTATCCCGCATTTTTTTCCACTGCGCCCATAAAACGGCAGACAAATTTGCGACAATTATTCCCAAAATCACAGAAGAAACAATTCCAAAACTCCTCCATCCCAAAACCGTAATGGAAACCAAGAACGCTACCACGACAGCGGCTGTTGTTATCATCAACCATAATCTCTTTACATTTCTTTCATCCATGTCCCTCACCTTATGTTATTCATACATCACTTTTTATTATTAATTTTTAACATTATGTTAGATAAATATAACTATTGGCATATAAAGGTTTCGGTCCGAAAACATCACTTTTCAAATAATCGAACTTGGTCGATCTAAAAGGTGTCATATATAAAGAGGATTAGACCTGTAAATAAAAACGCGTTTTAAAAATTTTATCGCGTAGCGAGCTCGCGCTACGGGATTCGCATCATCTTTCTAACATTATCGATCTCCGCTTTAACCTCCGTGAGTGGGCGTAAATTTGGCGAAGGTTAAAAATTTATTTAACAAATAATATATTTTAAATAATCGATGTGATTCTCGAATAGGTGATATGGATATGAACGGTATCGATTTGAAGAAGGAGATAATTGAGATAGCGAAGAGGACTGGAAGTAGAGACTGGTGTCCTGGTACTAGTGGAAACATCAGCGCCTATGATCCAGACGGATCGATGGTTTATATCAAAGCTAGTGGGCGTAGTATGAGCGAGATCTCGGAAAACGATATTCTCACACTGGACCTCGAGGGAAACATCCTTGAAGGAGAGGGTAAACCATCCAAGGAGGTCAATTTTCATCTAGGCATCTATAAAGCGAGAAAAGACGCAAAGGGTGTACTACACACCCATCCTCCATACGCCACCGCCTTTGCCACCGCTAGAGAGGAGTTCCCCTTAGTCGCGGCGACCGCTAAAATCATCTTAAGGAAGATCCCATCCGTATGCTATTACCCGCCAGGATCTACCGAGCTTGCAAGTGGAGTCGTAGAATGCTTCAAAGATGAAACGGTTAATGTAGCCATATGTGAGGCTCACGGTATAGTAGCAATCGGAAAGGACCTCCATCAAGCATACTACATCAATGATTGGGTTGAAGACGCCGCTAAACTGGCGTTTCTCACGCGCGTACTTAAGAAGAACAAGCTTTAAGTAATAAATTCTGGTTACTATCCGATTTTTAAAAATACTGGTATGGAATAGACTTAAGACTCGTCCAATTGAGGCATTCCTAATCGAGTATCGTTGAACGGCTAAACTCATCTCTCAAATTCTGGTATAATCGTTTATATCGTTCATATTGCACGGAGTAGAGCTCGTGGTTCTCCATGTTCGGCTCGACGGATTGAGAGGTCTTCACATATTTTACTGCGGCATCTACATCCTTATAGATTCCTACGCCAATCCCTGCGATTAAGGCGTCTCCGAAAGGCTCTGTCTCGGAGGGTTGAATAGTTAAAAGATTCTTCCCCAGTACGTCGGATATTATATGCCTCCAAAGTACACTTCTCGATCCCCCGCCGCTAATCTTTAAACTCTTCTCAGTCTCGCCTCGGAAAGACTCTAGGGCTTCAACGTTGTCCCTGATGGCGTAGGCCACGCCCTCTAGTAGAGCTCGTACGATGTCCTCTCTCGTACTGGAAATATCAATTCCGAAGAGCACCCCTTTGGCGTCTGGATCCCATATGGGAGTTCGTTCCCCGGCGAGATACGGGAGATATATTACTCCCTTCGCTCCGGGAGGTGACCCCTCCGCTTCTTCGTCGAGGATTTGATAAGGGGTTCTGTTATTCTCCTCGGCGATCTCTTTCTCCAGGTGTCCTAGGGTATTTAAGAACCATTTGAGGGAGATGCCGCACCCATTTACACATCCCACCATCAGGTAGGTATCGGGAACGGAATGGGGGGTATTGATGAAACGGTCGTCGAATGTTGAACCGTCAAGACAGGCGCATATTCTAGCCACTCCTCCCAGTATGCAGAAGCTGTCACATTTTCTGATGGCTCCGTTGCCCACCGCCGCTGCAACGGTGTCCATACATCCCGCCGAAACCGGCGTTCCCTTTCTTAGTCCTGTTTGTTTTGCTGCGGAATCACCGACCTCTCCTGCTAGCTCCCATGAGGGCATGCTCTCAGGCAATTTTTCCATCGGGATTTCTAGTTCATTGCATAATTTATCGGACCAATTGCGTGATCTAATGTCGAATAGAAGCGTCGTTCCGCATCTAGACCAGTCCATGGTGAACCTACCGGTCATCCTTTGAACGATGAACCCTGTAGGGGTGAGGAACTTGTATGTATTATCAAAGATTTCGGGTTCCCGCTCCTTAATCCAGAGGATTATGGGGGCTGAAAAGGTGCCTGGGGCGATCCTGTTCCCAGTAATGGTGAAGATCCTCTCTTCTCCTACGTGTTTCCTCATCGCCAAGGTTTGGGGAGTCGTCCTCTTATCCACCTGCATTATCGCCTTCCTCAAGGTATGGCCTTCCTCGGTTACCGGAACGCAGGCGTTGGTGCAGCTCACCGTCACTCCTTCGATGTAGCGTGGATCTATCCGTGAGGTCTTCAGAGCCTGACGGATTGTATCAGTAACCGATCTCCACCATACTTCCGCATCCTCCTCCGCCCATCCCTGGCGTGGACTGAGGACGGGATAGTCTCGGTAAGCTCTCGCTGTTATTCTTCCCTCCACGTCGGAGATGAGGGTTTTGCATCCCATGGTTCCTACGTCTATCCCCATCAAGAAAGCGTCGCCCTTGTCCTCCACGATCACCCTCTCCCTATGCCTTCCTGCGCTATGTTTCTCAGGGAGTTAGGAGGTGTTTGAGGCCTTCTCCCTTCTCCTTCATCTTTATAGCTTCGACGGTCCTCTCCAAGGGTAGATCATGGGTGATCAGGGGCTTCATCCGTATTTGTCCTCTACTCATCAACCGTAGAGCCTTTGATTGATGGTGGGGGGTTGATCCCGAGCTACCCGTGACTATAAGTTCGCCGTAGTGTATTGGGTTAGGGTCGATGTTTATCGTAGAACCGGTTGGTGATCCGCCGAATAGGTTAACTGTGCCACCTTTTTTAACGGTCTTCAAGGCTTGTTCTATGGCTTTTGTGGCTCCAACCGCGACGATAGCCACGTCCGCTCCTAAACCTTCGGTCTCATCCTTGACGATTTTTGATGGATCCTCGTTCCGTGAGTTGATGGTTAAACTTGCGCCGAGCTTCTTGGCGGTATCCAGCCGCTCTTCGAAGAGGTCGGTCATGATCACCTTACGTGCGCCACCGAGCTTAGCCAGTTGGAGGTGTATCAATCCGATGGGGCCGGCTCCGAGTATAGTCACAGTACTGCCTACCTCGACGTTAGACCGTTCAAAACCGTTGAGGCAGGCGGCCAAAGGTTCTGCTAGAGCGCCCTCTTCGTAGGATAGGTTGTCTGGAATTTCAAATAGGTTGCCTGATCGAATCGCGGCTTCGGGTATTCTGATATATTCTGCGAAGGCTCCGTCGTATTCGTAACCTAGAGTAGGCCGGGTGAGGCATAGGTTCACCCTTCCCTTTAGGCAGTAGGGACATTTACTGCAGTTCATGATGGGCCTCGCAGTCACCTTTCCCTCCTCTTTGAAGCCGTCGACCTCACTCCCAACCTCTACTATGTCGCCGGAAAATTCATGGCCTATTATTCTGCCCGGAGTGATGGGTACTCGAAAACGTCCGTGATATATCCTTACGTCGGTACCACATACAGCCGCCTTCTTGACTCTAACCAGGATTTCTCGGGAATTTATGGAGGGAACCTCGACCTTACTGATCCTTAGATCCTCGGGTCCATGATAGGTTGAGGCTCTCATCTCAGCCATCGAAAAACCATTCCTCCTGTTCTATGGTTATCATACTATATTTCCGATATTACTGATAAATAAATGATTGATCAATGATCGAGAGGATTATCGCTTTCACTTAGTTATTTATCAAACTTGCGCGCGCGGTAATCACTATTCAGGTAACAGGCTTTCTGTAATATTTAGAAATATATTTGAGTATTTACAATTATTGTCGATTGGAGAGTTGAAAACTGTGAATCTCGTAATCTTTATGTCGGATGAGCATGGAGCTCGCATATCAGGCGCCTACGGAGATACGAAAGTATATACGCCCGCAATGGACGAGTTGGCTAAGAGCGGCGTGACTTTCACCAACGCCTACTGCAACTCACCGCTGTGCATACCGAGTCGGGCTAGCTTCGCTACAGGGCAATTCGTGCATAAGATTCGCTACTGGGATAACGCGACCCCTTACGATGGAAAAGTGCCTTCATGGGGCCATCACCTCAAACTCTATGAGCGCCACGTCACATGCATCGGACGTATGCACTTCGCGGGCAATGGTAGGGAAGGTTTCGATCATCAGATAATGCCTGTAAACATGAAGGGGCTTGGAGACATTCTCGGATTGATGCGGGAGCCTTCTACAATCAGTAAGTCGGCCTACAGGAGATTTTCTCAAGTAGGGCAGGGAGACGGATATATCGATAGGGATGCCGCGAGAGTGAATGCAGCCGTGAACTGGATCGAGGAGAATGCGTCCAAGTACGAGCCTTGGGTCCTCTACGTCGGGACTTTGGCTCCGCATTTTCCGCTCATCGTTCCGGAGAAGTACTATAGCATCTACGCAGACCAAGAGCTCGAGGAGCCTATAGATCCGGACCCTGGCGATAGGCTACATCCAGCGCTTAAATACCTTTATAGATACTTCCAATTCGACAAAACGACCAAAGAGTTTCGCGAGAAGGGTAGGAAGGCTTACTATGGCCTCGTTACCTTCGTCGATGACCAGCTCAAGCGCGTGGTAGACGCGTTAGGTCGAGCGGGCTTTAGGGACGATACGATCCTCATTTATACCTCGGACCATGGCGAGATGCTCGGAGACCATGGGCTGTGGTGGAAATGCAATATGTACGAGAGCGCCGTTCGCGTCCCGCTGATAATAAGCGGGCCTGGGCTGAAGAGGGGTCATAGGGTCGAACAGCCCGTATCGATCGTAGATCTCTTCCCTACTATCTGCGAGTTGATGGAGATACCGACGACTAAAGGCCTCCCAGGCAAGAGCCTGATCCCTTTGGCCCAGGGAAGGAGGGTGGAACCAGAGGCGCGGGTCTTCTCTGAGTATCATGCACATGGCTTGTTGAGCGGCATGTTCATGATAAGGCAAGGCGATTACAAGTACATCTACTATGTGGGCTATAGGCCCCAGCTGTTTAACCTAAAGGATGATCCGAATGAGCTTGAAGATCTCTACCGTATACAAGAGTACAGGTCGGTGTGCGAGAAACTTGAGAGAGAACTTAGGCATATATGTGATCCCATCTCGGTCGATGCTTTGGCCAAGGCGGATCAAAACGAGAAGGTGAACAGGATAGGGGTTGAGCGAGCGAAGGAACTGGCGTCTATACCTGGTCTCGCTTACGACATAGATCATATGTCTTCGAGTGAAAGCGAGATCTAGAGAGGTTTATGAATAACAGATCACCTATAATGTCATCGTTTAGATCTCTCTATTAGGGCTAGGACGGCGCGCGCTACGCTTTGTTAGGTTTTTGTTACTATGCTCCAAAGTTATTACTACATTTCCTGTTTTTTGTCCCTTTTCAACGTACTTATAAGCCTCAACAATTTGTTCCAGTGGATATTTCCTATCTATCACCGCCTTGAATTTTCCCTTCTCAATTAGCTTTTTGATATCTAAACATCTATCAGCCTTTCGAATACTTCAAGTACGGCAGAACGGTCTTTATCGCCCAGTTTAAAGACTTTGGCTAATAG
>CAYFVN010000215.1:0-1767 GCA_964346575.1 uncultured Candidatus Bathyarchaeia archaeon | reverse complement strand
GTTCCCGCTCATGAAATTATCCAAGCAAAGCACAGTGTAATTATCATTGGTATACTTATCACATAGATGGCTCCCTATGAAGCCAGCGCCGCCGGTTATCAAGATTTTCATTTTTGCGCTACCCTTTTAATGTCTCTTTTTTTATAGATTCTCAATATTGCTCAAAAACTTTCTTATATCGTTTGGCTACCGCTTCAAAGGTATAATCTTGCTCTATTAGTTTTTTAGCATTTCTTATAATTTCGTCGATCCGAGGGTATTCTAATATCTTCAAGACATCCTTAGCAATCTGCTGGGGTGAACGGTTCTTCAAAATGAAACCGTTTTCTCTATCTTTTACCACATCGCCTACTCCTCCGACCATACTTACCAAAACAGGAGTGCCGCAACTCATTGCCTCCTGCACTGGTTGCGGGCTTCCCGCCTCAGTATGGGTTGGCATAACTAGTAATTTTAGCCTGTTCATATAGTGTGGTATTTTATCATGGGTTATCCATCCTGTTAGGGTCACTTTCTCCGCGAGACCGTTGTCTCTCAGTTCCTGTTGAACCGACGATAGTAGCGGTCCATCACCAACGATGAGAAAATCTACATCGCTACGGCGATGTAGTATCAAGGAGATAGCCTTCACGAAATCTAATACACCTTTCTCTTTGCTTGCTCGACCTATATATCCAATAGTGTTTTCTCTTTTACTGTAAGGCTGGGTAATCCTAAAAAGGTTGGTATCTATGAAAACCTCACTTCCTACAGATATCTTGTGTTGATATTTCTCTAGGTGTGCCCATTGGATGACACTCCGTGTATATACGATAATCTTATTGGAGAGGGTTCGATTAAGCCTTGCCAGCAATTTGTATAAGTAGGCGGGGAATCTTCCATGAACCGTCTCTATTGACATGGGCGAATATTCTACTATCATTGTGATAACTTCTTTTCTGAGAAGCTTGGCTAATAGTAGAGATAATAGATTAAGATCTGCCCCTAGGAAGAAAAGCACGGTATCAGTTGACCTTGATACCTTAGTCAGGTAGTAGAGTGTCTTTACTTGCCCCAATGCGAAATTGAATAGCCAGATAGCCAGGGCGACAAATCGAGATAAGTGCCGCCTGAGCTCGACTTCCATCTTGAAATTAATTAATTGAAACTTGCCTTGGGGGATTTCGTCTTCGGGGATATTTCCTGTGATGATATGGATTGTTCCGAAAAGCGGCTCAATTATTTTCACGAATGTGAATAAATGTAAATACATCTTTTCAACCTTCGGGAAAGGGTATGTAATAATGCAGAGTTTTTGATTTTTTCTATCGCTCATATCTACCTGCCCAACTCATTAAGTTGAGCCCAATTCAACTCAGATAGTAACTAGGTTTAATGTGGCGTTAATGCTTTGACTGTGCCGCTATCATAAATTACAGAATACTGTAGGTCATCTATAAAGGATTGATATTGAGTCGAATCCATGGTGAACTCGCCACGTCCATAACCGGGATAAGTCATACCAACCACCTCGGTGGTTAACGCCTTCCTTAGCAGTAAAATCCCGTCGTCTTGCTTTGAAATACCTCGGAATATTGGACTACCGTCGGTTACTTCACTATCGGGCAGTCCAAGTGCATACCAGAACGGATGTAAGTAGTAAAAATCGGTATAAATCTTAGTGTCTCCTTTGGAAGCCTCTCCGGGTGTGAGGCCAGCCATTCGGCTAACTGTGTCAGCAGCAGACATCTCTGAGGTTGTATATGCCATACGGATTTTATTCTCCCA
>CAYFVN010000214.1:0-5360 GCA_964346575.1 uncultured Candidatus Bathyarchaeia archaeon | reverse complement strand
GAGGCTTTAATGAAGGCTTTAAGCATTTCAGGTGAAAAGTCGTGAAGGTGTTACTTATCGATAATTACGATTCGTTCGTCTATAACATCGCCCAGTATCTCGGTGAGCTAGGCGCTTCTCCAATCGTATACAGGAACGATGAGATAACCGTTAAAAAAGCAAAAAACCTCCAGCCGGAAAGGATCGTGTTGTCGCCCGGCCCAGGCACACCTGTTGACGAGAGATATTTCGGAGTCTGTTTATCCCTGATAAAGGAGATTTCTCCGAGCATCCCAACCTTGGGCGTATGCCTCGGCCACCAAGGGATAGTCCATGCATTCGAGGGAAAAATTTCTCATTCTGTAAAGTTGATGCATGGAAAAACAAGTCTCATAAGACACGATGGAGAAGGCGTGTTCAAAGGCCTATCTAACCCTTTCGAGGCGACCCGATATCACTCACTCGTGGCGGACCTCTTTAACCTTCCTCCCTGCCTAAAAATAACGGCGTACTCACTGGAAGACTGCGAGGTTATGGGTGTCCGCCACACCGAATACCCAATTGAGGGAATTCAATTCCATCCAGAATCCATTCTGACAGGTGAAGGCAAGAAGATCTTGAAGAACTTTCTCGACGGAGGGAGATTCAGATGATAGAAGAGGGGATATCGAGACTTACAGAGGGGGGAGATCTGCCAAAGATTGAGGCTGGGCAGATCATGGACGAAATAATGTCCGGCAAAGCCACGGATGCCCAGATAGCGTCGTTTCTAACGGCTCTGAGGATGAAGGGTGAAACTGTGGAGGAGATCACGGCCTTCGCCTCCACAATGAGGAGTTTCTGTCGTAAAATCCACCCCAATGTCGCGGGTACGCTCGTCGATACGTGCGGGACAGGCGGCGATAAGATCAAGACCTTCAACATCAGCACTACCGCCGCCTTCGTCGCGGCCGGTGCGGGGATACCCGTAGCGAAGCATGGAAACCGATCCGTCACCAGCCGATGTGGGAGCGCAGACGTCCTCGAAGCCCTAGGACTCAATCTTCGGATGTCTCCCGACTTGGTTGAGAGATCGATAGAAGAGGTCGGCATAGGCTTCATTTTCGCCCCCAGTTTCCATCCCGCCATGAGACACGCCATCGGACCTCGAAGAGAGATCAGAATAAGAACCGTCTTCAACATTTTAGGGCCTCTAACTAACCCAGCCAATGCCAATGCACAGCTACTAGGCGTATACGATGGGCGTTTAACCGAACCGTTAGCCCATGTGCTGGATAACCTTGGAGTTGAGAAAGCGATGGTCGTACATGGACTTGACGGATTAGACGAGATATCCACCATAGGGCAAACCAGGATAACCCTACTGGAACGGGGTGACATAGCCACCTCAAACGTAAGCCCCAAAGATCTAGGGGTAAGAACCGTTGAGAAGAATGCCCTTGAAGGATCTACTCCAGACAAGAGCGCCTTTACCACCTTCAGAATTTTATACGATTATGATGGTACCGTAGAAAAAGATCGGCCCAGGCTTGACGTCGTTTTGGTGAACGCGGCGGCGGCTATTCAATTAGGGGGTAAAGTTGAAACGATCAAGGAAGGATTGGAGGTCGCAAAAGGTTCGATACAAAGTGGATCCGCCTACGAGAAACTGAGATCGCTGATCGAGTTAAGCGGAGGAGGTCTGGCGAAACTGGAGGAGTTGGAGGGCCATGCGTGATTTCCTCGATGTTTCAGCCCGAAACGCTAAAAGAACGGTGGAAAGCGGATATTATCAGGCTGAGATGGTTGAACATACGAGGCGCAGCTTAAAGGACGGCATAGTAAACTGTAAAGCGAATCCCATCATATCGGAGATCAAAATATCGTCTCCGACTAGAGACGTGGCTCGAGGAGACGTGGACGTTGCCGATACCGCCTCCGCCATGAAAAGGGGTGGCGCTGCAGGCATATCTGTTATAACCGAGCCGAAGTACTTTAAGGGCTCTCTAAGAAATTTCAAGTTGGTGCGGGAACGCGTACCTCTCCCACTTTTAATGAAAGACTTCGTTGTAAGCCAAGCTCAAGTCGAAGCCGCATCTAAAATCGGAGCCGATACAATCCTGCTCATTCAGGCATTCTTCGATAGAGACTATTGCGACCGTAGCTTGGAAGAGATGATCGAGCACGCACACTCCTACGAAATAGAGGTGTTATTGGAGGTTCATACGGCAGAAGAGTTCCAAAGTGCTCTCCAATCCAACGCTGATTTAATAGGGATAAACAACAGGAATCTGAAAACCTTAACGCTTGACATACGTGTTACAGAAGAGATTCTGAAGAGGCATTGCCCTCACGAAAAGATAGTGGTGAGTGAAAGCGGCATAGCGTCTCCTTCGCATATACGTTTTCTAAGGGGAGCTGGAGCCAAAGCCTTCTTGGTCGGTACGGCGGTCATGTCGGCGCATAATGTAGAAGAGAAGGTCCGTGAGCTGGTGGAGGCCTAATCGGATTTGATCAAGGTTAAGATATGTGGAATAACAAGGGAGGAGGACCTTGAGGCCGCTGTGGAGGCTGGAGCGGATTCGCTTGGATTCGTGGTCGGAGTTCCAATTTCCCCGAGGAACCTATCCTTTTCCGAAGCGAGATACTTGATCGCTAAGGTTCCACAGGAAGTGAGTAGTGTTGCCGTCACAGTATTCAAAACCATGGATGAACTGGTTCGAATCTACAGTGGGTTGGAAGCCGATCTCCTGCAGATCCACGGGAACCTTCATCGCATACTTGAATCGATCGTTGAGATCCCTTCAAAAAGCCTTGTAATAGGGGCGGTTGATTGCAGAGCGCCGGAAGCTTTCGATTGGGCGGTTAAATTTTCGGAGACCTGTCGATCCGTGTTGTTGGACACTGCTTCGGAGGGGGGTCTTGGAGGTACAGGCGTCATCCACGACTGGAATCTAAGTAGGAGTATCAGAGACGAGATTCATCCTACACCTCTAATATTGGCTGGAGGTCTGACCCCTGAAAATGTCGGGGAAGCGATACGGAGAGTTAAGCCTTACGGAGTTGATGTATCCAGCGGTGTGGAGAAGGAGCCTGGAGTCAAAGACCCTGAAAAGATGTTTGACTTCGTGGTGAAAGCGAAGGAGGCAAAGTTATGAGTGGATCGGAGACCCTCCCTGTAGAGGGTAAGTTTGGAAAGTATGGTGGCAGATTTGTTCCGGAGACTCTGATGCCCGTGATAGGAGACCTGGAAGAGTCGTATAAGAAGTTTAAGGATGATACAGAGTTCAGGAGAGAACTCGATCATTACCTTGGAGAGTTCGTCGGCAGACCGACTCCCCTATATTATGCTTCCAATTTAACTAGGAAGTTTGGAGGGCCGAGCATCTATCTTAAGAGGGAGGACTTGGCTCACGGGGGAGCTCATAAGATAAACAATACAATAGGACAGGCGCTGCTTGCCAAAAAGATGGGTAAGCGTAGGGTTATCGCTGAGACTGGGGCTGGACAGCACGGTGTAGCCACCGCGATAGCCTGCGCCTTGCTGGGCTTGAAGGCCGAGGTCTACATGGGTACGGAGGACATGGAGAGGCAGAAACTCAACGTCTTCAGGATGAGGCTGCTAGGTGCAGAGGTACACTCCGTGGAGTCGGGTTCAAGAACCTTGAAGGACGCCATAAACGAGGCGTTGAGAGATTGGGCGACCAATGCAAGGACGACCTACTATCTAATAGGATCAGTCGTAGGCCCCCATCCGTATCCGATGATGGTCAGAGATTTCCAAAGTGTAATTGGATGCGAGATCAAGACTCAGATAATTGGGAAGGAGGGTAAACTTCCAGACGCGTTGATAGCCTGCGTGGGCGGTGGGAGCAACGCCATCGGAGCCTTTCATCCATTCCTTAAAGACAGAAGTGTTAAGATGTACGGCGTGGAGGCGGCTGGGGAAGGCATCGTGTCTGGGAAGCACGCTGCGTCTATCTCCGCCGGATCCGAGGGCGTTTTTCACGGCATGCTGACTTATGTTCTGCAAGATGAGAACGGGCAGATCCAGCCCACCTACAGCGTCTCTGCAGGCCTGGATTATCCCGGTGTGGGGCCCGAGCACAGCTTTCTTAAAAGCACAGGTCGAGTCGAGTACGATTCGGTTACGGACGTGGAAGCACTTGAAGCATTCGCTGAGCTGTCGAGGAACGAGGGCATCATCCCTGCTTTGGAGCCCTGCCACGCGCTAGCGTACGCCAAAAAACGAGCGAAGGAGATGAGAAGGGATGAGGTCATCGTGGTTAACTTGTCTGGGAGAGGAGACAAGGACGTTCAAGTTGTGGCCGATAAAATGAAGGTGAAGATATGAGTATAGACGAGACGTTCCGAGGTTTGAGGAAGCGTGGTGAAGGGGGGCTCGTAGCCTACGTTACGGGCGGGGACCCGGCGCCTAAGTATACTCCAAAGATCGTTGAAGCCCTGATTGAAGGCGGTGTAGATATAGTGGAGATCGGTGTACCCTTCTCCGATCCCATAGCAGATGGACCTACCATTCAGGCCGCTGACAATCGTGCGCTGAACGCGTCCACAACGCCTCACGCCGTATTAGACATCGTTAAAGAAGCAAAGAGGGTGGTTGACACACCGATCGCCCTATTGACCTATTACAATATCCCGTTCAAGATGGGAGTCAATAACTTTCTGGAGAATGCCAGTAGACATGGCGTCGACGGGCTTATCATCCCAGACTTACCTATCGAGGAGGCTGGAGAGTACAAGGATAACGCGAAAAAGCAGGGGATAAACACCATATTCCTAGCCACACCTTCAACATCGATAAACAGACTAACGGATATTCTGAGCTTCACTTCGGGCTTCCTCTATCTAGTCTCGGTCTTCGGCGTCACGGGGACGAGGGATCGAGTCGCCCGGCTTACCGCCAATACTATCGAGAGGGTCCATCCGTACACCTCCAAAGCCGTGCCATTGGCTGTGGGCTTCGGCATATCTAAGCCCGAGCATGTGAGCTCGGTGATAGGCTGCGGAGCTGAGGGTGCTATCGTCGGCAGCGCCTTCGTGAAAATCGTTGAGAACAATCTGGATAACTCCGTCAAATTGATGGATGATGTATCGACGTTTGCCGAGAAGTTGAAGGCGGCAACATTACGGAGAGAGGTGGAGGAGAAACTGAAGAGCGACTATATTCCATCCTAATCCATTTTCTAGACCTTGCTCTCGCCAAATAATAGTTAACTACTGTAGCCAAGATCTTTGGTTTGTTTACTTCACTAGTTGACTTATAAGTAAAAGTTAAATTACCTTGAGTTTATTTAGTCGGCCTAGAATTATCAGTGGGAATAGCGATAATATCCCAAAAAGTCTATGTCATGAAACAATGTAAACATTATTAAAATGGG
>CAYFVN010000213.1:0-1995 GCA_964346575.1 uncultured Candidatus Bathyarchaeia archaeon | reverse complement strand
TCGAGTTACGCATGCTCTCAGGCAAAGCCTCCAAGTCCTCCTTGGGCAAATATTTTTGAGCTCTAGGATCGCTCATCATCTTCAGTCTTGGCGTACTCATGAAACCCTCCGTATGTATGTATACGTCCATCTCGGGGCTCATACACCATTGCCAGAAGAGGTATGCGGCTTTCTTTGCTTCTTCAGGCACCACTGTTTGGACTCCTATGCATTGTCCTATCGCCATCGTAGTCCGGTTCACCGGTCCTCTGGGAATGGGCTCGTAGCCGACTAACCCTGGCACCTTGGATTTCTCCGGATCTTCTAGTGGAGGGGCCTGTTGAAGGAATTCGGGCCAGAAAACCACTTTCGATCCTTGCATGTCTGCTAGGCCGTCGTACCATTGGTAGTTCATTATCCCATGTGGGGCCGTATAGCCAGGCTGTATGAGCTCCGCCCACATGGTGAGGGCGTCAACAACCTCAGGAGAGTCGATCAGAGGATTGAAATCTTCGTCAAACCACTGTTCGAGGCCGTCCTCGGACATTCTCGGGCAGAAGAAAACCGGACCATTATTGAAGCCTCTCATATGGCGACTTACTATCGGCCACTCCTCAATCTTTCCAGCTTTTTTAGCTTCCGCCAACTCGTGAACTGCGCTAACCATGTCGTCCCAAGAGTCGGGTACGTTCAAGTTTAGTTTCTCTAGGATGTCCTTTCTGTAGTGGAATCCAATCATCTCGTCGTGCCAAGGTACAGTATAAATGTGGTATCCCTTGTCGATAGCCTCCTTCCAAGATTTGACACCTTCATCCAACGCGGAAACGTATCTGAGGGAGGCGCCTTTCCCTTCTTCTCTAACCACGGAGCGTGAATGCACAAACCATGATATTCCGTCCATGTCGAACCAGTCGTAGTCGTTGAGGTTCTCATCTAGATAAAAGCGGTCCATAGTATCTATGGCCTGATATCCTGCATACTCAGGGAGGTTTATAGGGCTTAGACTGAATCCGGCCCATTTTCCAGCGCGGTTGCTCAGCTCTATCGTGGCCTTCGGCCAATACTCGGCGGCCGGATACATGTCGTATCCCGCCTTTACTCCCGTCAACTGTCCCCACTGCTCCGCCTGACCTACTGACGCAGTAGCAGGTCCAAATCTTAGAAATCCATAGACCATGTCGGTACCTTTAACCTGTTCCCAGTCTATGTTCGCCTGCTTGAAGTATTCGATCGGTGGTGGTAATTCCCCTAGCCCTGTCTCTGTGGGAGATGGTTTAGGAGTGGTGACCGTTGGGGTCGGTTTGGGAGAAGGTTTTATCGTTGGTGTTGGTGAAGGAATCGGGGTTGGGGCGGGTTTACGTGTAGCGTAGTATCCAGCTCCAGCCGCAGCTACGACGACGATGCCAGCACCAGCGTAAATGTACTTGCGTCTACTCACCTTTGATTCTTCACTCATCTCTATACCATCCAAAAGCTATTTCCTTAACCAATAACGTCACTATTTTATATATATAAGACTTTCCATAGAATTTTTTATAATTTTTCATACTGTCTTAAAATATATAAATTTCTTTAAATTTTGTAAGTTATATAATATTACGAAACTTAATGTAATGGGCCTCTATAAGTATTGATGATGTCAGATTTTACTGCTGGTACAGCGAGCGCTTCTCGTAGGTAACTGCATCGTAGGCAACTCTATACTATCCAAAATGAAACGATGTAAAATCCTTGAATATAGTTAAAGAAGTATAAAAATTTGGGGAGGGGTGAACGGTATCTAGCCGTAACGACCCACTCTTTTGAATATCTCCTTCCAACGCGGTCGATAGATTTTTCAAAAAGTTTTATATTCTTTTATGCACCGAGTATCCTTTCGTAAAGCCGAATGAGAGCGGCAATATCTTTATCTCCCAATCCGTTACTTCTCGCTAATTCGATTACCTGTTTTGTAATACATGCTACGAATAAAGGAATGCCTAGTTCTCTTCCGAGGTCTATTGCAAGATCCATATC
>CAYFVN010000212.1:0-8842 GCA_964346575.1 uncultured Candidatus Bathyarchaeia archaeon | reverse complement strand
GTAAAAAAGTGGGAGAATTTGATGGGAAAGTAGCAATTGTGACAGGAGGCGGCAATGGAATAGGACGAGCGACAGCATGGCGATTTGCAGAAGAGGGAGCCACAGTAGTTGTTGTGGACATCAACTCAATGTTAGGTCAAAGAACTGTTATGGAAATTGAAGAAAAAGGAGGTAAAGCCATATTCGTGAAAACGGATGTCTCGAAAGAAGAAGATGTTGAGAACATGGTTGACACAACTATGAAAGAATTTGGAAAGATCGATATTCTTGCTAGTGTCGCTGGAATTATGCGTTGTACTGGAACCTTGGACGATCCCTCTCATGCGCTGATTGAGAATCTGAAAGGGGAAGAGTGGGATCGAACGATGGCGGTGAACGTAAAGGGCTATTTCCTTTGTGCGAAATATATCGCACCGATAATGAAAGCTCAGAAGTACGGAAAGATGGTCAGTGTCTCATCCAGAGCTGGAGTGAAAGGCCAAGGAGGCGGCACGCGTGGCAGCGGACCGGCCTATGGTGTGAGCAAGGCAGGTTTAATCAACTTAACTAAGACGCTAGGACGTCAATTAGGTCCTTACGGTGTTCATGTGAACTGTGTCGCCCCAGGAACCGTTGTAGATAGTCCCAACACTGGAATAACGACTCAATTCAAGATGACCGAAAAGGAAAAAAAGGAGGACGAAAAGTCATTTCCGTTGCGGCGCTTGGGATATCCTGAAGATATCGCCGAAGCGATTCTGTTTCTTTGCTCCGACAAGCGAGCAAGGTTCATTCATGGAATAACTCTAGAAGTGGATGGCGGCTGGTGTTTAAGCTGAACTTCTTACATCTTTTTTATACAGCCCAGCAACTTCATGACCAGTCCAAGGTTTATAAGATTTCTAATTTTATAGATAATCTATATGATTTTCATTTAAAACTGTTTCAGAAGCTTCCTGAAGTACTAGAATAGAAAAGCAACTAATAGATAAAATTGTTATAGCTCACTTTCTATATACGGATGTTATGTGTTCGGTAAAATATACTACAATTAAGTTGGTTATTCATAAAAAAAATGGTTTTCTGCGGTTTATTTAAAAAACAATTAAAAGAAATGGATCGTATGTCATATTCTCTCTAGCGCGCGCTATTGTATTATAGATATGTTTTTAACGCATGCGCTGTAAAATAATATTTCAATCTGTGTGTGGCCATGAAAGACGATAACGACGTAAGTTCGATCTATAACGCATTATTTATGTTACTTTTGATTCTCATCATCTTCGTCATAGGAGACACCATAACTACTTCATGGCTCATATACAATGATCCCTCTGGGCTATCCAATGAAAGTAATCAATTCGCTATATTGTTGTACTCGAAGTATGGTATCGGAGGGCTTCTTTTAGCTAAAATGATGTTTTTCCTACCATTCTCTACCTTAACAATTATAGCCGAAAGTAAATATCATAAAATAAAATGGTTTCACCATTCAACTGAAATCATTTTAATAAGTCTCATAGCCTACTCGCTTGTCATATTCTTGAACAACCTGATCGCAATAATTATCATAAGTGCGTTTAAGGGATTGTTATCTCTGCTTCAGCTACTTCCTGTGATGAATATTTTTATTATCGTTTTATCCGTGACTGTTGGAGCCATTTTAATCCTTTACGACTCGAATTTCAAACATGCTTAATTCGCACTTAATTAAAATGTAAAATGGCTTTCTCCGTAATTCGACTTATATTTTATCCTAGGTTCCTACTTTTTATCGTGCGCTAATACTCATATTAAAGATATAAGCTGGCTATATCAGTGTTCAAAAAGGTATTTAAAAGATGGAAGTTGATGTTTAAATGAGTATTTCTGTTAGATGGTTGGGTCGTTCAAGTTTTAAGGTGAAGGCGGACGATAAAATTGTATACTTCGATCCTTATGAGGGGGAATATAAGGCTAAAGGTGACCTAATATTAGTTTCTCACTCTCATAGCGACCATTGCGATCCTTCGAACATAAAAATGATTCGAAGGGACGATACATTAGTCATTGCCCCTGCTGACTGTGAATTGAAGATTGGGGGGAACATAAAGTCTTTAAAACCTGGGGAAAAGTCGTCATCCGGCAACATCACTGTGGAGGCTGTCGAGGCTTACAACTATAAGAGGTTTAGATCACCTGGAAATCCATATCATCCAAAGGGTCTCGGAGTTGGATATTTAGTAACCATAGGTGACAAGACGATTTATCATGCAGGTGACACAGATTTTATACAGGAAATGAAGAGTTTAAAAAACATACACCTTGCCTTACTCCCTTGCGGGGGAACGTACACAATGGATAACCGTGAAGCGATAGAAGCGGCATTAACAATAGAGCCAAAATTTATTATACCTGTACACAGGTTGGACGCGAATCCCAATGAGGTCAAGGAAGAAGTGGAGGCGAGATCAGATACTAAGGTTATTCTTCTGAAACCGGGAGAATCATTTGAAGTATAGTTATTATCTTTAAGTAATAATTCATTATAGCGAAGTTCCAAGCTTCATCCCATACCCTTGAAATGAGACTCTAAAACCTATACCCCTATTACTGAGCGACGAGGATTGTAGCTTACATTTTTTCGTATATAGTAGGGGAGTCAGAGGAAGTGCTCTTCGATGCGGTTTTTTCCCTTTTTTTCTTTTAGTATCCTACTGGAATATCTCTGCTTATCTTGTCTACCTCAAAGCTTGTTATCACCTCGATCAAGGCTGGTCTCCCAGATCTGACCTCCTTGATTCCCCTCTTCAACGCTGGAATTACCTCGTCTGGCTCTTCGACTCTCTCGCCGTAACAACCTAAAGATTCAGCCATTTCGGCGTAGCTGATGATGGTGCTCGCCGAAACGACCCTTTTGTTAAGGTCCTTAGGTAGTTGGGATGTCTCTCTATTGCTGTAAACGGCGTAGCCCGAGTTGTTGCTAACCACCGTCAGTATCGGCAGTTCTTCCCTCAATGCTGTCTCCATTTCTATTGCGTTGTGGCCCATAGCGGCGTCTCCCACCCAGTTTACGCAGAGTTTCTCGGGCCACATAAGTTTCGCTCCCATAGCTGCCCCCCATGAGAAGCCGAGGTTTGTCGAGTATCCCCATCCCAAATAGCTTCGAGGTACATTGGACTCCCAGAAAGCTGTCAGCTGTTCACGAGGGTTGCCTGATTCGTGAGTTATAACCAAATTATCTCTGTCAAAGATGTGCATCATGTCCCAAATAACCCTGTAAGGGTTGATGGGCTTCTCATTCGACGTGAGTTTAGGCAACCACTCCTTCAACTGGAGTTCCTTTTCCCTTGCAATTTCGTTTTCAAGTTTTTCATTTCTCTTGCATCCCACGCCGTTGGTCTGTCTCTTTACCTCGCCTATCAGTTGACGTATAACGAGTTTCGCATCTCCTATCACGGCATGTTTCACTCTGTGAAATAAGTTTACATCGTATTCGCCTATGTTGCATATGACTATGTCCTTTCCAAAGGGAACCGACGGCCCGAAGGAGCCTGAAAGACTGGTTCCAATTCCCAAGACGAGATCAGCCTTCTTTAGGCACATCCAGAGCGCCCTTCCCTTCATCCCTACGGACAATGGATGGTTCTCTGGAAAAGCGCTCTTACCCTTTATGCTCGTAATAACCGGTGTTTGGGTCAGTTCTACGAACTCTCTTAGTTCTCCAGCCGCGTCTGCTTGAAGTACTCCATCGCCGACGTAGAGTACAGGCGACTTTGCATTTAGGAGCCCTCGGACGGCGATCTTGACATCACGAGGGTCCGCTTGGCACTTCCAACCCTTGACAGACTCATAGTTGAAATCTGAGTCTCGAATCTCTCCAGTCACGACGTCTTCCATCATCTCGAGAAGAACCGGTGCCGGCCTACCAGTCCTCAGTCTAGTATAGGCAATGCACATAAGCTCAGGGACGAGCTTTGCGCTGTTTAGACGAGCAGACCACTTGGTGACACAGGCAAAATTCCGGGTGGAATCCCACGCCCTCTTACCTAGCTGATTCATTTTATGGCCACATGGGATCACCAGTATTGGAGAGAGATCATCATAAGCTTGCCCCAAACCTCCGAGTATGTTATGCGCACCCCAACCTACCTGACACATGGCAACGCCGTTCTTATGTCCCATAGAGCATCTTGTATAGGCGTCTGCCATCGCTATGCTGGTTCTCTCATGCCGCGTCGTTATAACTCTAATTCCCTCATCCATTAGCTCTTGGGTTATTGGAACGAAGGGGTAATGTGCGACGAAATCGGTCCCTTCCATCTTCAAGATTTTTGCTACTGCTCGTCCTCCCTTCAAGACTTCAAACCCCACATTTCTATACAACAGAAACGACTATTATACCTAAGTATATAACTTCAAGCAGACTTCTCTCTCCCAAGCCCAAGCCAACACGTCAAGTATACAGTATTGACATCATACATTGTCTCGTGTCACTATCGATAAAGGCTCAAAAAAATGACAGCGACTACACTCAAAAAGAGCCAACAACATAACTGGAACGCTCTCTATGTTACGTAAAGGGAATTTAATAATTGAGTCGAAATAGGAGTATGTTTATTTTAATCATTCTCCGATCTTATATCTGGAGGGGTGTTGGTAAAGATGCTCGCACTTTCCTTTGGCGGGAAAGCCGATTTGAAACTTAGGCAAGTTCCAAAACCTGTTGTAAGTTCCGGTGATATTCTCGTGGAAGTTCAAGCTGCCGCCGTATGTGCATCGGATCTCCGCATTTTCAGAGGTGAGAAGAAAGCTCGAACGGATATCGTGCTAGGCCATGAGGTGTCGGGGACGATCGCTGAGATGGGATCGAAAGTACGAGGATTCGAAGTCGGTGATCGTGTGGCTATTTATCCTGTTAGAAGTTGTGGTGGTTGTTTATACTGCCAGTTAGGGAGTCGCAACATGTGTCCAAGCCGGGAAACGCTTGGACAAGAGTTCAATGGAGGTTTTGCAGAGTATGTCTTGATACCGGAGGACATGGTTATGATGGGCAATGTTGTAAAAGTTCCTCCGGGTCTCACGATGGAGGAGGCCGCCCTGGCTGAACCTTTATCCTGCAGTATCAACGGAATCGAGGTGCTTCAAATCAAGGTTGGGGAAGAGGTGCTCATAATTGGGGCTGGTCCAATGGGGCTTATGCTTATGTTCGTAGCCAAAGCCTCTGGTGCGGGGAAAGTAATACAGAGTGAGATAGACGAGAAACGCCTAAACATTGCGAAGATGATGGGGGCAGATGCCATTATACATTCAGGAAGGGAGGATTTGGTGGAAAGAGTTAAAGAGGAAACCGATGGTTTGGGGGTAGACGCCGTCGTAGTAACTATTGGCCTGACTAGTGTCATCGAAGAGTCCATTAAGACCGCTCGGAAGAAGGGGCGTATAAATCTCTTCGCTGGATCCCCTCCTGACTCAGTAGTGCAAATAGACCCCAACTCTATCCATTATCGAATGATAACTTTAACAGCCAGTCAAAACGCAATATTACCTCAATTCAAGCGTGGTTTGGCGTTGATGGCGAGTGGAAGAGTTGATTTAAAACCGTTGATCACCCACAAGTTTCCTTTAAGAGACGCTAGATCTGCATTTGAGAAGAGAGTTTCCCACGAAGCACTGAAACCAGAGATCATTCCTCAGCTTTAATAATTTAAAAAATTGCGTGTGTTATCTTTCAGAAGAATTTATTTATAATTGCTCATAGGTTCTTAGATCTGTGGAGTTGTGTTGCGTTTATGAGTGAGGTGGGGAAGAGTCATAGATTGGGCAGGATATTCGATAGGAAGAGCGGTCGCGTAGTCATAGCTGCCCTCGATCATGGTTTACAGCACGGACCTTCTCTCTCTGGGATAGATAGGATTAGAGGCACCTTCTCAAGGATATTGGAGGGCAAGCCTGATGCCGTCATATTGAATCCAGGCCTTGTGAAGAGTATATTTCGAGGCTGTGAGGGTTCAGTTGGACTCTTAGTAAAGTTGACCGGTTTTACACCATTTCATCCCGACTTCGATGCCGTCATGGGTTCTGTGGAAGAGGCTGTAAGCCTGGGTGCAGACGGAGTTTCCATAGGCTTTCTTTTTGGGAGCGGTTATCCAAAACAGGCTGAACTGATGAAAAACCTCGGTGCAATAGTATACGCTTGTCAAAGTTTTGGAGTACCACTCTTTGTACATGCCTATCCAAAGGGCGAGAGTATTCCAAGAGAAAAGTGGTATGACACAGAGTTTGTGAAGTACGCCGCGCGGGCTGCCTCCGAGATCGGGGCGGATGTTGTTAAAACATCCTATACCGGAGGCGTCGAGTCTTTTCGCGAAGCCATCGACGCTTGCCCTGTCCCCGTGATACAGGCTGGAGGACCAAAGACGGATAATGACCGCGAGTTTTTGAAGAGTGTGAAAGAGTCGATCGAAGCGGGGGCTGTGGGCGTGGCGATTGGCAGGAACCTATTCATGCACAAAAGACCAGATGCTATGCTAGGAGCCATAAAGGAGATAGTGCACGAAGACTCAAGCGTCGATAAAGCGATATCAAAGTTATCTCTGTGACTGAAAAGCTACCCTTCAAGATTCTTCATGTCATCGCAGCAGTATTAAACACTCGTACGGTTTCTTATATAACGCATAGTACTTTAGATAATTCCCCGTTTTCCCTACCTCAGGTTTTTCAGCCTCTTTATGAGACATCAATGTATCGACGGCTGCGTTTAGATCCTTATATAAGCCGGAGCCGACGCCTGCTGTGAAGACTCAGTAGTAACTCCTCCTTTCCAAGGAAATTTTTTTATATGAATAAACACCGATAAAGCAATTGACATAGGAGGTATGGCTTATTCTTAAAGGGGGATATATGGGGAAAGTCCTCAGGATAGACCTGACTAGAGCTAAGATTTCTGAGGAGCCTCTGAGTGAGGATTACGTAAAGAAGTATCTAGGCGGACATGGCGTGGCTGCTCGGATACTTCTAGAGGAAGTACCAGCATGGGCTGGCGCATTCGATTCGACGAACCGTCTAATCTTCGCAACTGGTCCAATCCAAGGAACGATCACCCCTGTCGCTGGTAGGTTCTGCGTCGTGACAAAGTCTCCTTTGACGGGCTACTTCGGCGACGCTAACGCTGGAGGGTTCTTCGGTTCTGAGATGAAGTTTTCGGGCTATGATTTTATAGTGATAACAGGGCAGTCTCTTAAGCCTGTATATCTCTGGGTTCTCGACGGTCAGGCCGAGCTTAAGGATGCCAGCGCGTACTGGGGGATGGACGCACGGGAGACAGATAAGGCCTTGAGGAAGGATCTAGGCGACGACGGAATCAAAGTTGCGGATATCGGCCAGGCTGGAGAAAACATGGTGCGATATGCCGCCATCATGAGCGATGAAGCCAGTAGGGCTGCCGCTAGATGCGGTGTAGGAGCAGTTATGGGATTTATGAAGCTTAAGGCTGTTGCTGTCAGAGGACATATGAAAGTCCCCGTAGCAGACGAGAAGAGACTTGCAGAATATAACAAGCAGGTTGTGGACAAAGTTAAGTCGGCGAAACATACGATACGCTTCGGAAAGTATGGGACTCCGGGGAACTATCTCGGCAACATTATAGTCGGTGATTCGCCAGTTAGGAACTGGACGAGGGGAATGTTCGAAGAGGCCGAGAATCTAGCGGCGGGTGAAGGAGGATATGATAAGATCCTTAAACCGAACCGCACTTGCTACGGCTGTCCTGTGCATTGTAGGCCTAGAGTCGAGGTGCTAAGTGAACGCTACTCGACCGAAGGGGAGGTTGAAGGTCCTGAGTACGAGACGATCGCAGCCTTAGGCAGCAACTGCGAGATAGGAGATATAGAAGCTGTTGCTAAGGCGAACGATCTCTGTAACAGGTACGGTTTAGATACGATCTCAGTAGGCGCTTCCATATCCTTCGCAATGGAATGCTATGAGAAGGATTTGTTAACACGAACTGATACAGAAGGGATTGACTTGACATTCGGAAATGCAGAGGCAGTTATCGAGATGCTCCATAAAATAGCGAAAAGGGATGGGATAGGCCACCTACTAGCAGAGGGATCTAGAAGAGCCGCTGAGGTTATAGGTGGTGAGGCCGAGCAGTACGCTATACACGTGAAGGGTCAAGAGATAGCCATGCATGACCCCAGAGCTGGTATAGGCGCAGGGATCAACTACGCCACATCTAACACTGGGGGAAGACATACAGAGGGAATCCCGATCGGATTCGAGATACGTGGAGCCACGCTACCCGACCTAGGTATAACTGGAAAATTTGATAGATTTGCTTTTAAGGGAAAGTCGGAGCTAGTGTATAAGATCCAAAACTTCTGGGCTGGAATCTTCGCGGCAGGATGGTGCCTTAACGCTACTGGACACGGCTATAAGCCGAGCCTATTTCCAATGTTCTGTTCCGCTGTAACTGGTATAGACGTGTCTTTTGAGGACCTAGTTAAGATCGGAGAGAGAATATTTAATCTAAAGAGGGTTTTCAATGTGCTTTGCGGATCCAAACCGTCTGAGGACACTCTGCCTCCTCGTCTACTAGAGGAGTCTCATCTAAATGGCGAGTCGAAGGGATCACTCGCAAAACTTGATTCGCTAAGGGAATACTACAAGCTTAGGGGATGGAACCCCGAAACAGGCTGGCCTGAGAAGGAGAAGCTTACGCGTATCGATATGAGTGACGTAGCGGAGACCCTATACGCCTAGAGTTACACGATAGCTCAGCCAAATTCATAATAATAACTCGTTGGCGTAACGCGGTAGGATGATATAGAATATACTTCGATCTTCAAAACCTGTTCTAGCTCCAAACTAACTTTCTATTACT
>CAYFVN010000211.1:0-2558 GCA_964346575.1 uncultured Candidatus Bathyarchaeia archaeon | reverse complement strand
CCAAAAAGGATATTCGCCTTTAAAAGATTCTAAAACAATGCGCGAGCTATAGATGAATTTTTAAATATTATAAGATTCTTTAAATGTTAGACGGATGGCGTTAAGGGCCTCAACAGCTGCAAGTGTGGAAACAATTCTATCTTGAAGATTGAAACGTAGGGAGGAGAGTTCCAATATTACGGTATTCCGGGGATATCCGTATCTCTGGATGGGGCGTTCCAGATCGACTTCACGGGCATCTTCAGGCTCTTTCCCGCGTCTTTCCATCCTTCGAGAGATAAGTCTTCGCGATACTTCGATATGGTCTTCTCGTTCAACTCTACGCCCAAGCCCGGCTTGGTGGGGAGCTTGACGAATCCTCTGCCGTCGATCTTGAACGGCTCCGATATCAGTTCGTAGCGTAACGGGTTCTCCTCCGTTGTATCGAACTCCACTATGAATCCGTTAGGGATGGAGGCGATTAAGTGAAGGTTCGCGGCGAAAGCTATCGGGGAAGCGAAGTTATGTGGTGAACATAACATGTGCTGAGCGCTCGCTGAGATGGCGATTTTATAGACCTCAGATATTCCGCCCGCCGTTACGGCGTCGGGTTGCACTATGTCCACAGCCCTATTCACTATCAGGTCTGCGAAACCGTATCTTGTGTACTCCTGTTCTCCGGTTGCCGTTGGGATGTCGATGGAGGAGGTCACCTTCGCATGTCCTTCTACGTCTTCTTGAGAGACCGGTTCTTCAAAGAACAAAATATTGTATTTCCCAATTTCCTTCGAAAATCTTATCGCGGTCTTAACCGTCCATGCCGCGTTAGCGTCAACGATCAGAGCCGTCTCCTCGCCGATGCCCTCCCTAACGGCCCTAACCCTCTCTAAATCGAGTGCGGGATCTCTACCGATTTTCATCTTTACTGCGGTGAAACCTTGTTTCGGAAATTGGGCCATCTCCTTAGCTAGATCATCAACGGTCTTAGACTCCATGTAGAAACCGGCGCTCGCGTAGGCTCGAACCTCGTCTCGATATCCACCGAGCAGTCGGTAAATAGGCATTTCCAAGCTTTTTCCTAAGATATCCCAGATGGCGATGTCCACGGCGCTTATGGCGGCGATAACGGCTCCCTTCCTACCAAATCTTGTAGTCGCACGGTAAAGCTTCTCCCATATTCTTTCTCTGTTGAAAGGATTTTCCCCGATCAGATACTGTCTCAAGTTTTTTTCTATCGCGGCCTTAATGATGAGAGGGGAAGAATATGGAGCTTGCGCCTCTCCAATCCCAGTTATGCCCTCATCGGTATATATTTTAACCAGGATAGCTCCTTTCCCCAGGTTGATGTTGATGGCGTCGGCGTTGGGTTTCTTGAGAGGCACAGAGAGCGAGATTACCTCAACGCCTGTAATCTTCATCTTAGATTTATACGAAATCATAAATCCAAATTTTTCGGCTTACCCTTATATTTTTTATGGAGATGACCTGGATTAAAATGCAACGTATAAGGCTGAACTTAAAAATTTATGTTTTGACTAGACGATAAGGGCCTTTCCAGCCCATATTTATCATAGTCGTACTTGTGGACCTATGGAAGCATCAATTTTTTTGAACGGGAATTTCTTGAGAGCCTGCTCGTCGATTTCAACGCCTAGCCCAGGTTTCTGAGAAATCTCAACGTAACCGTTTCTCTGTTCTATTGGTTCCTTCACTATCTGATCAATGAGAGGATTGTAAACACCGGGGAATTCGAATATGAATCCATTTGGTATCGCAGCTACCAAATGTAAAGCTGCGGCTTGTGAGATTGCGGTCCCCCAGTTGTGAGGAGCGCATAGTTTATTCCATGCGCTGGCCATGATGGCTATTCTCCTTCCCTCAGTAAGCCCCCCCGTCATCGTAGCATCTGGTTGAACTATGTCAACGGCATTCTTTTCGATCATCTCTCTGAAACCGTATCGTGTCCACTCGCTCTCACCAGCGGCCACTGGTATAGTTATCTTCTCCTTCACTTCAGCCATACCCGTCACATCGTCAGGTGAGACGGGTTCTTCGAACCACGATATATCGTATTTCTCGAACTTCTTGGCCATCTTTATAGCGTTGAATGGGATTTGTGTTCCGTGGGCGTCCAACATGAGACCCGCCTCCGGACCTAGGGTTTCTCTGGCCGCCTCAACCCTTTCGACGTCGTTATGCAACATTCCCCACCTCATCTTGAAGGCTTTGAAACCTCGATCGACGTATTCGGAAACTTGCGTCGATATCTCCTCTACGGTGGCATACGACTGTCCGTGACTTACGTAAGCCTTAACCTTCTCCCTATATCCTCCCCCGCCCAACACTCTGTATACGGGCTTGTTCACACTCTTGCCGATTATGTCCCACAGGGCTATGTCTATTGCGCTAATGGCGTAGAGTGTTTCACCTCTCCTAGGATATATGGGAAAACTGTATCCTCGCTCCAAAGCCATCGCGGCTCGCGTTCCATTGTACATCTTCTCCCAAAGCCTTTCCACGTTCAATGGATCTTCTCCGATGAGGATGGGCTTCAATTGTTGTTCCACTATAGCTTTACA
>CAYFVN010000210.1:0-7815 GCA_964346575.1 uncultured Candidatus Bathyarchaeia archaeon | reverse complement strand
CATAAGAGTTCTTATTTCGGGAGGATCGACGGGCTACTAGAATGAACCTATAGCAATCACCCTAATCTGGTCTATCGTGTTTTCACACCAATCCGCAACGTATTCTAGTGCATCTATGAATTGCCCGATGAGGACAGCTTCTCCAGGATTAATGTCTTCATAATTCATTTTAGGGTAATAACTCCTTGCACGTTGGTATAGTTCGTCCACTTCCTCCTCAATTCGCTCCACCTGATCTGCCAGTTTTAGGGCGTATTCCAGATCCTCGCTAAGTTTATCTATGCATCTTAAAACGATGCGTACGCACTCTTTTATTTTCTCATCCATTTCAAGTATCACATTCATCAGTTCAGATGGCATTTTTTCGATTGGGGTTGAAACGAGAATCCTTGCTGCTTCCAAGCTCCAGTCAGCAATCCAGTCTATAATACGAACTAAACGTAGAAGGTCTCCTCTTTCTGAAGGGGGCAGTTCACTCTCGGCAACATCAGAAGATATTCTTTTCCTGAGTGAATCCGCCTCTTTTTCATAGTTTGCTACAAGATTTATGCTGGATAGCGCTGATTTTTCGTCCCCCACTGTTTTAAATCTGATAGCTTTTGATAACTCCTCAACCGTACCTATAGTTAATTCTAAATGTCTTCTTATCAACTGGAAGGTGGTGATTTTCTTCCTTCGGTCGAGCCAGCTTAGAATTTTTTTACTCAACTTTAATCGCCTCCAATAATCCCTCTTTCGGATAGGGATAGACATAGATTCTCTCGGGGTCCAGTCTTAAACTCACCTTATCGTCTACCTTGTATTTTACGTCCGATTCTATCGTAGTTCTAGTTGCGATCAAGTCATCGTTCACTAAGCGGACTTCATATCTTATGACTCCTCCGATGAACCGTTTTCTCTCAACTTCTCCTGCGATGATGTTAACATCACTGCCTGAATAGTCTACGATCGTGATATATTCAGGCCTCACTGCGAGGGCAACTCTATCCCCGATTTTGAATCTGTTCATTTTTGTTCTTATAACAAGTCCTCCGGAGACTTCTATGAACAGATCTCTTTTACCAGTCTTGATGACGTTTCCATCAAGGAAATTTGCTTCTCCGATAAAGTTGGCGATGAAGGGTGTCATAGGTTGGAGGTATAGTTCCTGAGAAGTTCCAACCTGTTCAATCCCTCCTCTACTCATCACCACTATTTTATCGGATATCGTCATAGCCTCTTCTTGGTCGTGTGTTACGTGTATAGCCGTCAATCCGAGGTCTTCTACCAACTTCCTCAATTCGTAGCGTAGGATGACTCTTAGTTTAGCATCTAAAGCCCCTAAAGGTTCGTCTAAGAGTAGAAGTTGAGTTCCAGCCGAGAGCGCTCTCGCCAACGACGCCCTCTGCTGCATCCCACCGCTAAGCTCGTCGGGAAAGGCATCCTCCCTCCCGCTTAACCTCACCATCTCTAACATCTGCTTCGCTAACTTTTCGGTATCTTCACCACTCCAGCCCTTTACATTTGGGCCATAGGTAGTATTTTCCCAAAGATCCATGTGTGGAAACAATGCATAGTTTTGAAAAACGAATCCTATTCCACGATCTTCAGGAGGAATGTTTGTCACATCTCTATTATCGATGAGTATCTCTCCCTCATCAGGCTCAGCCAGCCCTGCTATGAGACGCAAAGTAGTTGTTTTTCCGCATCCACTAGGCCCCAGTAGAGTTACATATTCCTTGTCCTTCACATCTAAACTGAGGTCGTTTACCGCAACAACCTTACCGTATCTCTTCGTCACGTTTCTCAATGTAACATCAGGCAAACCTTATTCCCTCCTACTCTGGACCATAACATGTCATCTGGAGATCAATCTAAACACTAACAAAAGGAGCAGGGAGATTGCTATTAAATATGTTGAAGCGAATAGTGCTGCAGGTATCGCTAACGCCTCAACCATGTTCACGACCAGCGTTGGGACGGTTACGTCTCTGCCCATAACTATGAAGGTTGCACCCGTCTCACCTATCGAATGGGTGAAAGATAGTATGACGCCGGCTAAGACGCCTCTCTTGATAAGTGGTAAAGAGATGGTCTCCGCGGCATCGTATGGAGTAGCTCCTAAAGTTCTGGCGCTCTCTTCAAGTTGGACGATTTGAGAGCCTTCATAGGCCGCTATAGCCGGTTCGACTATTACAGGTACAGAGAACACTATATGCGTTAATATTATGAGCCATATCCCTGGATCCACAAGACCTAGACCCGAAGGACCCCAAAGCAGCAATACTGACAACCCCAAAGCAGACGTTGGAACTATCAGTGGGATCTTAACGATCGACCTTATCAATCTGCCAAATCTGTACTTCTTTATTATGAAGACCAAAGGGACGGCTATGCACATCGCCGTATAAGTCGAGACTGAGGCTACACTGAAGGAAGTTAAAGTAGCTCTCATGAGGGATTTGAAGTAATTTGGTGGACCAAACAGCTGGTATATGACACCCCCAGCGACTTTTCCAGTATAAGGGTCCCGATTCCAGTAAGGAACTACCGAGTTTATCACTACAAATATTGGAACTATCACTGTTACGATGACGATAGATAAACTTGCAATATCTCTGACGTAACTCAGTCTTTTAGAGAAAAGCCTCTCTATTTTTAGGGCTGTTTTCTTAAGACCGATACCAAGACTTATCCTTCTAAAAGCTCTAGATCTTATCCTCATACCGACCAGAAGTTCAACCGGTAGAATTAATGCCCACGCGATTAATATCAATAGACAGCCGAGAAAAGAGGCTGCTGCAAATTTAAACTCGAACACCCATCTCACGATGGCGATGGAGGCGGTGGAATATATTCCGCTAACAACAATCGTGGCTCCAGTCTCTCCGAGGGACCTTGCGAATGCCATTACGCTGCCTGAGAAGATACCAGGAATGGCGAGGGGAAAGAGAACCCTTTTAAAGGTTGTAAATGTGGCTGCTCCTAAAGTCCTGGACGCGGTTTCGAATACGGGGTTCACCTCATCCATTTTAGCTCTTATAGTCAGTACGACATAGGGTAATGTGAGTCCTACATGGACTATGAATATTAGGAAGGGTATATTGAGAACAGGTATCAGTAGGCTGAGGTCGACGATTCCTGTTTTTAAACCCAGAAGCCCCCCAATGCCTGCTACCGTGGTCCAGGTGATTAAAGTAGCGAATCCGAAACCTGAGGTTGGAATTACCAATGGTAGCGTAATAATGTCCTCAAGAAGCTTCCTCCCAAAGAATCTTTTTCTGGATAAAATGTATGCCAGCGGGATTCCGAAGATTAGGTCGAACAGTACTGTAAAAAAAGCCACCTTAAAGGAGAGGATTAATACTCTCTGGATCTGAATCCAATTCTCGTTTCCTATCAACTCGTTTGCAAAAACCTCAAGGTAGATCTCATCCCATCGAATGAAGGTGAATGAGACGATAAAAATCGTCGGTAATATTACTAGGATCGTGAAGGCTGCCAGAGACGAATAGAGAGCTAGACTATTAAGGGATCTTCTATAGTCATTCTTCGTCACCATTTTTTTGATCATGTTCAAGTCTTATCCTATGCCCCTGGATGCCTAGCCTCCACCCACTTTACGAATATGGCTTCAAGGACCTCACCTGAAGGGGGTTTGAGGATTGGAACTGGCAACTTGTATTGAACGCCGTTTTCCATGCTGAACGTTCTTCTATCCAATGGTACGCTTGGATTGACTGGCCTCAGGCCATGTTCTTGAGCTAATTCTTGAACTTCAGGCTTCAGTAGATATAACAAATATTGGCTTGCCGCTAGCCTTTGCCATATCGAAACCCACTCCGCATCTAGGATAACGTAAGGATGGTCGCTGAGGAGGGTTCCCCTCTCAGGGTATATGGCCACTATGGAATTATTCCATTTTTTACTTGCCTTCAGAGAATTGTCTATGACGACGCTTTCATAAACTCCAAAGGCGTTTATGGCCTCAGGGCCATTTTCAGCAGCCCAACTTCCGAAGAACCCCGTACTCTCTCCATAGGCGATCGATCTAGATTCGATCGTCTTTACATGATCAACAACCTTAGGATCTTTCAAGTCTTCAAATGTGATCTCCTCAGGCTTTTTATTTAATGCTTCAGCAAACTCTAGTACAGCAACCATGGCCCCGCCGTTCGATAAAAGTGGGTCTGGATGACCATACTTAAAATCGACACCTCTCCTACTCAACTCATACAGATCATTAAATCCAGATATGTTATGTTTCGATAAAAAGGAACTCCATCCAGCGATTACAACCGGCGAGGTTGCCAACGGCGTCCAATCTTTCGCAATCGTTTCTTCATGTCCTTCAATTATCCACTTATTATTTAAATATGGAATCCAGAGGCTTGAAGCTGGACTCCACGCCGCGGGCTTTGCGCTCCCTAAAAGAATGAGGTTTACAGTCTTATGGGTTCCAGTAACCGTTAACTTTACTTTAAGTTGTATATCAAATTCTTCTTCAAACCACCTTTCAAACTCGGGAGTTACTCTCTCTATCCAACCCTGTTTTTCACTGGTATATAGGAACTCGAATTCTATCGATTCAGGCCTTAATGTATAGGCTGCCTGTTGACCTATTCCAGTAAATATAAGGGATATGCCGGAAAAGATTAGAAACCCGATCAACACCCCTGATATAAACAATATGTATCCTCGTTTCGGAAACAATGACCTGCTTGACATGGCTTTCAATTCTTCTAGTTGGCGTATACTTTTTATCTAATTCTCAACGGTTTTTTATATATTTTTCAACTCCGTATCCTGTTCCTGATCCTACACTGCTAAATGAAATTACTGCATCTGAGAATTCGGGCTTATTCATGAATTCCTGTGACCATCTTTGTGCTAGTATAGGCAACGTGTCTGAGTCTTCTTGATTTATCCGAGTTTTGTCTATATTAGCAGCGGGAGTTTGTACACCCGTTTCGTATGTTGCGTTTTGAGCGTTGCAGTAGTATGCTCCAAAGCTAGCGACGAGCACTATTAGGATTTCTGCTGTAACAACTTTATAGTTCAATTTATTTGTTGCCTTCTCTTATCATATGTGCGCGCGCTCTATGAATTTTTAATCAATGTTACCTATATACATAATTTATATAGAATATATGTATTAATGTAATCTATATGAATCATTGTGAGGACACGATTATGGAAGAAACTAAGCAAGATGAGATCAGAAGGATTCAAGTTACAGGAAGGGGCTCTTACATGATCTACCTACCTAAGAGGTGGGTAGAGAGCGTTGGACTAAGTCAGGGAGAATCGATATTCATCTCTCAAAGGGAAGACGGCTCATTAATCCTAACTCCTAGGAAAGTATCGGTGAATTCCAGTAAAAAAGATGTTTCGGTGAACATTCAAGCGAGAAAAGATCTAGAATCGGTTATTAGAAAGATAATCTCGCTTTATCTCGTCGGCTTTAACGTGATACAACTAAAATCAAAGAAGGGACGTTTGACTTCAGACCAGAAGGGATATATCAGAGACAGCATTAAAAGTAAACTTGTTGGGAGCGAGATCATCACAGAGTCTCAAGACACCATGACCATACAAGTCTTGTTGAGTTATCCCGAACTCACCGTCGACAACGCTTTAAGAAGGATGGTGGCTATAGCTACATCTATGCATGAGGATGCAATAAGCACCTTAAAAAATCTCGACAAAAATCTTGCTGAAGACGTTATTAAGATGGATGAAGAAGTAGACCGTTTCAGCTTCTATATAATTAGACAGTTAAAATTAGCGGTTCAGAATAAAGCTCTTATTAAAGATATTGGCCTCAACACCTCGAGGGATTGTTTAGGTTTTCGACTTATAACGAAAAGTATCGAAAGGATCGCTGATCACGCTACAAGTATCGCTGGAAATGTCTTGACAATGGAGAGTAATATTAAGCCCAAACTATACTCGAAGATATATGAAATGGGTTCTTTCACGAACATACTTTTAAAAGATGTCGAAAGGGCGTTATTCGGTAGGGATTACGAACTTGCTGATAAAATTTTGAAGAAGGGTAAAGAAATAAATTCTTTGGAGGAGGATATCATAGGCCATCTACTTAAAGAAAGTCTAAGCCCCAATGATCTTTCTAGGCTCAGACTTATTTTAGAAAGTGTAAGACGAACAGCAGAGTACGTAACGGACATCGCAGAGATTATTCTTAATTTGACGGTCATTGAAACGGTTTATGAGGTGACTTGATTTCAAATAACTGCGATTTTTGCAGGTCCATTAGCTTAATTGATCATACATCGATTAGAGATTGTCTTGGTTTTTATAATAGGTTTCAAGATATGTTTTATAAATGATTGCGGTGCATGTTTTGAGTAGATTTTGGTAAATAAACGATTGATTTTCTATGAAATTGACGTTCGATCGATCACAAGCTATTAAGGGAGTTGTCGTTGAACCAGCTTCGTGGAGTTCGATATGAGTTACTGGTATCAATATCCTTATAAACAAACGATCCCATTTACGCCGGGATACCAACTTGGAAGCGCCCATAACTGGGCACCATCAAAGGCATACTTTCTAAGATATCTACTCCCGACATACTGGGAATACCCTAGATGGTATTTGCCGCGCCAAGGCAATTACTCTTATTGGCCTTATCCTTGGTAAACAAAATTAACTAGCGCGCACGAAGTTGATGAATTGGTTAGAGTCGATTCTTGACGAGGTCACTTAGATTCGATTAACTTTTGGATCTCATAGGATTCTCTTTGCTTTATACTTCACATCTACTGAAAGCGAAGGCAGCAATCAGCATTAAAGACGCGCTAAGCATTGTTACAACCATGAAGTCTAGATATATTGGAATAGTGGATATTCCTATCAACAAACCTCTTAAGCCGTCAACGGCGTAAGTTAAGGGATTACCGAGCATTATCGTCTTCATCCAACCTGGAACGTTTTGGATGGGGAAGAATGCGCTTGACAAGAAGATTAAGGGCATTATAAGAAGGTTCATAATCAGCTGAAAGCCGTGGAAGTCTTCAAGCCTCGACGCAATGGTCAAACCTAGACTGACAGCGAAAAACGCTATTAATATTATAAGAATCAATGCGGGTACAACGCCAAGTATATTTACCTTCACTCCCAGTAGAGCGCTAATACCCAGAACTATAAGGCCTTGAAGTATTGCAATTGTGGAGCCGCCTAAAGTCTGGCCGATCACTACTGTAAGCCTGCTAACCGGTGCAACCAGTACCTCCTTCAAAAATCCGAACTGTCTGTCCCATATTACGGATATACCAGCGAAAATCGATGACAATACCACCGACATGGTGATCATTCCAGGTGCTAGAAAGTCTATGTAATTCAACCCTCCTCCGAACCTGAATGAGCTGAATCCAAAACCGAAGAACATTAGGAAGAAGAAAGGCTGAACAATATTTGCAACCAATCTACTTCTTGCTCTAACGAATCTCTTCATCTGTCTTAGCCATAAAACATAAACTGCTTGTAGGTCTGCATGGTTCACCTTCTGAACCACCTTCTAGCCATTATCCTCATCCTCTCGCCAGTATCCGCTTCTTCTTCCCTTATCATCCTACCGGTGTAGTGAAGATAGATATCTTCAAGGCTCGTCTTCCTTAAGTTGATGGATTCGATGTCTACACCGATCTCCTCGGCGACCTTAACTATTTCAGGTATCTTACCTTCTCCGCCCTTAACGTAAACCTCCAAGAGATTGTTGTGATGTAAAACCTTTTCAACCCAACTTTGCCTCCCAAGCTCTGACTTTAGCCGTAGACAATCCTTACAACGAACAGTTATAACATCATTTCC
>CAYFVN010000209.1:0-4698 GCA_964346575.1 uncultured Candidatus Bathyarchaeia archaeon | reverse complement strand
TCTATCATCCGTAGTTAGGGATGCCGGGTCTATCCTAGCCTTAGAGCCTAGATCATCTATTTGTATGGTGAACTCTCTTATCTTCTTCAGGTTTGTGGTCGCCGTGTACCAGAACCCCCAGTCTCCCGACAATAGCTTCCCCATATAATCTGCGTTCACACTCTCTCTCTCCTCGCCGTACGATACCTTATGTGCCTTAAGGAGGACTAGGCAGTCCTTCAAATCCTTCTCGCTGAAGGCTTCCCACATCTGAATCTTCTCGAGCAGGAGATCCGTGACTGTAAGGGTGGGATAGTCTAGCTTCAACCTCTCCTGGAGGTTTAAAGGGTGATTTGCTACTAGCAGTTTATCGTAGAACACGTCGACATAGAACCAGCCCTTCGGGTGGTAATAAATCTGGCGTTCCGACGCCGCCGAGGAGATGGTTGCTCTACGCTTGGAGTAACCGGCTTCTCTAAAGAACTCCGCTATATCGTTCCTCTGCCTTTTATGTCCGATTAGATCTATGTCACTGTACTCCTGCCCCTCCACACGTTCTCCAGCTCCAACCCTCCCAAGCATTATACCGAACTCCCTTACATTGTCGCTGTGCATCACCACCCCGAGGCCTCCCATAACCCTCAAGACTAAATCCTGCCCACCAGCTGACCTCACTATCATCTCAGCCTCTTCGATGAAGACATCGCTTGGCACTATCCCCCTCCACTCTTGAGGCAGTTCTCTCTTTACCTCGCGATCTAAAAGCCAGCTCATACTAATTAGGAATACCGCCGAAAATTTAAGTTTTTTACCATTTAATATGATCCTATTGGCGAGCTATCATACTTTGATATTTTAACATAGAAAACCTGTGTTATTTTTTCAGCTACTTTTTCTAAAATCTCTCTACGTCTTTATAATATATTCCACGGTAAATTTTTGAAAGATTGAATGATTCATATGGGTGTCGGATAAAAAGGATAAGTTTAACTTGCTTAAAACTGAGACGGTGCAGATATGAAATTAACGAATGTTTTGATGCTTTCATCGGTCGTCGTTCTCTGGGGGTCATCTTTTACAGTGATAAAAATTGGATTAGGAGAAATACCGCCTATAACCTTGGCTTTTCTGCGTTTTCTATTCTCCTTGCCCCTTCTCATAGCATTCACCTATTTAAAAAATAAACGTGCATTTGGCAGGCATTTGATAAAAGATTGGAAGATATTTGTCTTATTGGGTTTAACTGGAGTAACCTTGACCCACTTATTTCAAAATTTCGGGTTGAAATTCACAACGGCTTCCAACTCAAGCCTGATAATTTCAGCAAATCCTGTTTTCATAGCGTTATTAGATCGTTTTTACCTTAAAGAACGAATGACCTTGAAGCGTGTTCTCGGAATACCACTCGCCTTTTCCGGGGTCATTTTGATCATAAGGCCTTTTAATTGGTCGCTTCATCCACTAGGAATATTAGGGGATCTACTATCTCTCGGAGCCGGCCTCTGTTGGGCATCCTATTCTGTGCTGAGCAGAAAAGTTCTATTAAAATATAGTGCAGATCAAGTCACCACGTTCTTAATGATCCTTGGAACCTTATTTCTGTTGCCGATGGCGTTCAAATTCGAAAATCCAGTCTTACCTTCGTCTGCTTGGATTTGGTTCAATTTCCTTTTCTTAAGCCTATTTTGCACAGGTTTGGCCTATCTTATTTGGAGTAAGGCCCTGGAGGATGTCTCCCCGACAAAGGCGGGTGTTTTCCTTTTCTTTATACCTATAATCTCAGTCTCAGTCGCTCACTTCGTCCTGTTGGAGCCTTTAGACATCCTCTTTGTGATCGGAGCTTTCTTTGTTACTATCGGAGTTGCGGTAACAGAGAGCTAGGTAAAAAGTTTAGTATATAAATAAAATATGAGGGTATATATTATTTAAAAAGCGAGAAAAATCAGGTAGGTTTTCTAGGTGCAGTCTTTTCGGATAAGCTTGAGTAAAAAATTGTTCTTTCTGTTTTCAGGTATAATTGTAAGTGTTCCTATCACATTATTCATTTCCCAACTGGCAAATTACTTTTGTCTGCTATTACCATTATTTATTGCTATCATATGCGCAACATCAATTATAGCCCCACTCGTAGAGGAGTTTGCCAAGGCGTATCCTTTCTTCTACCGATATGATGTGCCGTCAAAGAGTCTAATGACCCTTGGTTTCCTAACCGGTTTAGGATTTGGAATCGCTGAATTCTTTCTATATGTATTCGTACAACAAGTTCCATTCTTCCTCAGGATACACCCCATTTTTTTCCACGCAGCTTCAACATCCATCGTCTCCTACGGGATACACCGTCGGTCAACCCTAAAATTCTACTTTCTAGCAGTATTACTGCACTTCCTGAACAACTTCTTTGCTGCTCTAGGCTACCTCTGGTTCATAGGAGGAGTTGGATCCACCATAATAACGTATTACCTATCATTTAGGTTATTTAGAAAATCAAAATAACAATATTCGGCGTTAAGTAATACAGTTATGTTCCCCTAAAAGCTATAATTTGATACCGATAGGATTGATCGAAAATTATTTGGAGAATCCGAGGCTTTCAACTATCTTTGTAACCTCGTATGAAATGTTAAATGGTGAAAAGGCAGTGCATCTTTATGGTTAAAATCGTTTTACGTAAGATTGGCGAAATCCCTAAGAAAACTGAGCTGGAGATAGTTGACATAATTGAAGAGTGCTATGAAAGGTTAAAGCCTCACGAAGTTACTCTTCTAGACCTTCTACTTTTCAGGAACGCGTCTCAAATGAGGATGTTTTACTCAAATGAGCGCAGTATAGTTGGCGTGGTCTCTGAGAACCTTACCGATCAATTCTTCGCCTTGCACGATGCTTGGAGAGGAACTTCGAGAATCTCTGTCTGTTTAGATAGAATGAAGAAAATCCCAAGACTTGTCCAGACTGGAGCTTTGAGACATGAGGTCGGTCACTCAGTACTCCATGGCTCCCTCGAATATTACGTATTCCCAATCACTTCCATCCTCTCAGAAGCATCGAAACGGTATAAACTATCGAATGAAATCACGCTAAATCTTCTATACCTCATATCGATCGCTGTCAAGGACTTCCAAGTTACGAAACTACTCTTAGAGGGGGGATACTTTGATGATCAAGTAGCCTACTCGAAGCATGTATTAACTACCTCAGAGGAGGATCTAGCTGCATGGAACATTGCTCAGGGTAACCCTTCCGGTATGGTCTTATCTCTAGCTGGAAGACTCAAAGATGTAGCTTGTTTTACCGCTCTACTGTCAAGTCTAGGTGAGGCAGAAACACTGAAGGTAATGAGAGGGGAATTATCGTACTTACCTAACTCAATCATAGAAAAAATATTGAAAATCGTAATGAGGTTTCCGGAAGTTATTGAAGACGATACGTTTAAAGGTGTAGATTTGATCATTGGATTGTTCGTGGATAACTTATTCGAACAATTCTTCTCTAAATTTGATTGAGTATTCAAGATAAATCTTGTATGTAGTTTACCTAGGAATGAGTTATCAATTCTATCGCGCATGCTTTTATCAGGTTTGAATCTATTATTGGCTTGATTGGGTAGTTATATCAATTGAACATATGCCAATTATGGAGTTTGCACGTTTATACCATTCTAATTGGTAGCCTTTAACCCTAGAAAGAGCTTTCTGCTTCGAGGCCCGTCAAACTCGCAGAAAAATATTCCCTGCCATGTGCCAAGAACGAGTTTTTTATTTTCTACAAGTACATTCAAAGAGCATCCTATCAGACTAGATTTGATATGTGCAGGGGAGTTCCCTTCGACGTGTTTGAATGACATAGAATCAAACAGTTTGCTCAAGCCTCCTGCAATATCTTCTACTACCGATGGGTCAGCTTTCTCATTTATCGTTAATCCGGCGGTAGTATGAGGTACAAATATGCTGCACGTCCCTTCGTTTAAGTTCTCCTCAGAAACGATATCCTGAACTCGATCTGTTATATCTATCAACTCAACCTTCTTTTTAGATCTAATTTCTATTCTGTACATGCATCTGAAAATTATCGCATAAGAGAAAAATCTTGCTGATCAATATTTAAATCCGTGTTTCAATCGGTGGAGATATCATCTCTAGAAGGTTTCTTTATTCTCTTTTTTCGACCTTAATTTTACATCTGGTAGCTATAGCCGCGATCGTTCCTAATGCCGCAAGCCATGGAGCAAGGAGTGCCCCTACAACGCCCGCAGTTGCTGGGATCTCCAGGAGGGTTCTTCCCTCCTCATTCTCCACTACTATTTTGGTAACATTTCCCTCGTGAAGAATCTCCTTGATCTTTTGTACAAGTTGATCAGAACCCACTTCAAACTCTTCTACAATAGTCTTAGCAGTAGATTTCCCACATTTAGAACAATACGACGCACCCGCAGGAAGTTCGAACCCACATTTACTACACAAAACCATATACAAAACGGCTCCATTACACATCAAATTCTATTTCATCATCTCACGAGCTCTGATACAATAACTAATCCTTTATCCAAATATAAAGTACAATGAACAACTATTAAAGAATAAATGCCAATAGGCTAAGGGACATATTATCTGTGTAATAAAGCGTGTTCTTCTGGTTTCAAACCGTACTTTCTAAGTCTCTTAGTTACTCGAGGATATAGAATCAGTTCTTCGATCTCCAGATCTCTTACAATTATTGGATTGA
>CAYFVN010000208.1:0-2209 GCA_964346575.1 uncultured Candidatus Bathyarchaeia archaeon | reverse complement strand
CTAATCGAGGGGCTGATTGAATCTGGGATGCCAGTTTTTGACGTTGTGATGGAAGTCCAGGCATGGTAATGGCGTGCATCTTCGCATGAATTTCAGCAAACAACTTCGTTAAATACGTAAGTTTACCGGGTTTAGTGAGCATCTCCTCCATCATCAAGGGGCCATCCACTCGATCAAACACGATTCCATATCGCCCCTCCACTTCAACAATCCCGTGGACAGCGGGTACGGGTAATCCCGCTTCAAAGGCAGTGCGAGCTATTCTCTCTTCCTTCTGGACATGAGAAAGCGTAAAGCCTTCACGAAAGAGTTTTAGTACTCGATTGTTGTCCCAAATAAGAACTTGGGCTGTGCGACCGAAATCCGATAAAATTTGCCCTTTTCCACCCCTCATTCCCCTCGCTAAACATGTGTGTATTATTTCAGTAGCTAGCTTAACTATCTGTAGCCCACCATCGGTTTAAGATTTTCGGGGTTCCTTGATTGTGGCTTGTTTTAGGGTCCGATTCAGAATTTCTATCTAAGTCCCCTTCGATTCTATCATGGTTCTAGGGGTATCGCTAAGGCTTCTCTTGACAAGTTCTCATCGGGATTCATCCCCCAAGCCGCGATCATTGTTTTAATCACTCTATCTTTGAGGTTGGCTTGCTGGTTACTCAGAAGTGGTAACGGCGATTATAGCACAAGAGCTAAAATAAGCCCTGCACCCTTTATCCTACGGAGGATGAGAATGGCTCAAGGAATTAGGGAAAGATATCTGGATAAACGATACCGAGATACATCGTGGGACGGAGTCGCTAACGCGCCAATATCGGCAATAAATGGCGTGAGCACGGAGGACGGGGAATATCTGAAACGAGCTTTCAATATCCATACTATTCGTGACTTCGCTGGGAACAAGTTCGTCCGCATCGCTCAAACCATAGTCTCACTAGCCCAGATCGAAGAACTTGAAAGATAGAGTAAACGCGCATGCTAGCTAACTACTATTTAGAAAGAAATAAAAAAAAGCTAGCTAGTCTACGATGTGCTTCGTCAATTCTTCTTTGTTTAGTTCGACGCCTAGTCCTGGCTTCGTCGGTATTTCTAAGAAGCCGTTTTTGAGGGGTACTGGCTCGCTCAGCACGTCATCTCTCCAAGGAACGTCTCCACCTTGAAATTCCAGGATTACGAAGTTGGGTACGCATACACAAGCCTGGATGCTGGCCATTGAGGAGATCGGTCCTAAGTAGTTGTGAGGGCAGTAGGGGATGTGATACGTATCAGCCATGGCCGCGATCTTCTTCATCTCGAGAATTCCCCCGGTATAACATATATCGGGCATGATCAGGTCTGTGGCTCCCAACTCAAATACTTCTCTGAAGTCTGCTCGGGTGAAGAGGTGTTCACCTACACAGACGGGTGTGTTAATCTCCGCGGTCAGCTTCGCTAGGGTCTTAATGTTTGAGCCGAGGCGGGGAACAGGGTCCTCGATCCACATAAGATTATAGGGTTCAAGCAATTTGGCGAGTTTGATCATGGATGAGGGGTTAAAGGAGCCATGGGTATCGACAGCGAAGTCAATCTCCTCACCAATGGCATCCCGGACAGCTTTCACCACATTCACAGTCAGATGTATGTCCGCCAAGTCAAGATCTCTATTTAACCGATGTAGAGAAGGAATCTGGGGCGGATCTATATCGGCTTTGATGGCGGTGAACCCCTGCTCCACCGCTATTTTTGCCTTCTCGGCATACTCTTTCGGAGTATATGCGGCGCCCCTGAAGAAGCCATCAAGATAAACCCGTAACTTCTCATGACACTGCCCACCCAACAAGTTGTATATAGGGGTCCCCAGCTTCTTCCCAATAATGTCCCAGAGCGCCATCTCAACTCCGCTGATTGCAGGGAGAAAACTCCCGGATCGAAATGACTCTTCAAAAATTTTCTCAATGTTGAAGGGGTTTTTCCCGGCGATTTTCCGACCAAGCTTGACAAGGGCTTCAACGACACCATCGACAGGGGCGCATTCTCCGATACCTGTGATTCCCTCATCTGTACTTACTTCAACCCAAATCCAAGCATATTTCGGCCACCCTCTTCCTTTAACCTGATATACCTTTACTTCTGAAATTTTCATAAAACCAAGCCCTCAATTACGTAATTAACTATCTGAAGACTGCGTATATGTATTTCTGTCGAGCTACTAGAAAGTGAAGAATGAGATGTA
>CAYFVN010000207.1:0-2199 GCA_964346575.1 uncultured Candidatus Bathyarchaeia archaeon | reverse complement strand
GCTATAGCGCTCTTTAGGATATGTCCTAGATCACCTTGTATTGTTACCTGATTGTCTGAGACTTTAACCTCAGACCCCGCTTTAATATACAGTGAAGCCGTTTTTTCGGCGATTTCATTACTGTCCATTTCGATCGTCGCATCACATTCTCGTCCTATATATCCTTCCGCTGCGTAACTTACATCAGGTATGAAGTACGCAGAACCCTTGGAGAGAGAATTGAATTTTCTCTCGGTGTAGTCGAGGAAATTAGTTCCTTCCCATACCGGTAGCGACATTCCTGCTAGGAGTGAAAAGAATGAGATCGTTAAGATAAGGCCAATAGTAAGCTTCATTTTTGACTTTATCACAATTATATCTCCTTGAGCACTTTGAAATTTGTGAAAAAATTTTTAAAAACCCATCCTGAGAAGATGACTATCGAAATGATGAAGCTGATGATTCCTATGAGATTCAAAGCGTCTCCAAATGCTGAATCCAAACCCACGAATCCAGCCGATGTAAGCGTTTTCGGAAGGGCGAAAAGCCTGTTGAAGAATCCTGCAAAAATAACGATGGCATAAAATCCTCTGATGGTAACTCCCATACTGCATTTTATAGTCAAGGCTCCAATCTGTACGCCTATCAGGGATCCAAGTAATAATCCTAGAGCGAGTGTGTAGAATATAAAGCCGTAAATTGCATATTGGAAAATCGATGCAAAGCCGGCGGTTACTAGTATCTGGAATATGCTGGTACCAACTGTGGTGAAGGAGGATACGCCAAAAATATAGACGAAAAAGGGGAAGATAAGAAAGCCTCCCCCTACACCTATCATCGCCGCGAACACACCGACAATAAAGCCGCATGTAACGATAAACCAAGATGAGATCTTCCTCCCCTCTTGATATAGAGACCGGTCAAAGAATATCATGGGTGGGAGGTGTATCGATTGCAGTCTCCTTGCGAATTTTGTGGTAATGTCTGTTCGACTGCTTTCATCGGATCGATCAGACTTTTTTCTCAGCGTTAAATAGTCTCTCAAGGTATAAACACCGAGGCAGCCAAGTAGTTTCACATATATCAAACTAATGAATAGATCGCTTAACATTGGATTTGTGTAGTAGATAGCTCGATTGAGGGTACCCCCTATAGTAACGCCAATTACCGAGCCGGAAATAAACGCAATGCCTAATGGTGCATTAACATTACCAAGTTTTCTATGAATTACGGTACCTATCATGGATTTAGCAAACATATGAAATAGGCCTGTGCCTACTGCGACGATACCGGTGATACCCAGACTCATAAAAGCCGGTGTTATTACGAATCCTCCGCCAGCTCCTATACATCCTGTTATCAATCCAGCGCATAGCCCAATCCCTATCGAAGCGAGAAATATTCGAGTCGTCGAAAATGCAGGTGCAAAGGCTTCTCTACCTCCAAGAACCGACGGCATCTCATTTGAATATACAGTGGGAATAATGATCACCGGTAGCAGCATGAATCCCAATATGAGAAGGCTCCTTTTGTCTTTAAGAACAGTACGTGCTATACGATATTCCGCCTTGGCTGATGCTCGTTTCTTTGTGATATCCATTACACCCCACCCGATTTATTCAAGTTAATTCGTTTCATCACCTTTCCTCTCAGCTATAAATTGAACGGAGTATAAAGGGGAGATCGATCACACGTATTCCGTCTCCAACCGTCAGCGCGTCGGATAATTCTGTTATGTAACGAAAATATCCTCCTCGCTTAACACCTCGGCCACTTCAGGCCTTAGTACCTCCTTTGGAGGTGCCACTCCCTCGCCGAGTTGACGCCTGATCGCCGTTTGACTTATGTGCATGTGATCGTCTTCACTATGACCACAAGTCCTGCCTGTCACGATCAGACCGCATCGTTTACAATAGAAGGATGTGTCAAACTTTAGAGGAATGATGCCAATGTCCATCTCATCGAATATGTTTTGTGACGCGTAAGGATCGTAGAAATCTCCGACTCCGGCCAGGTCTCTGCCAACGATAAAATGCGTGGATCCGTAGTTCTTCCGTATAATCGCCAACAGTATAGCGGCTTTTGGTCCAGCATACCTCATAGCGATGGAGAGAGACGTGAAGACGACTCTATCTTCAGGATAGTAATTCTTCAGCAGAGCCTGGTAGGCCTTCAAGATGATTTCAGGTTTGTAATCGCCACGCTTCAGCTTCCCTACTA
>CAYFVN010000206.1:0-3051 GCA_964346575.1 uncultured Candidatus Bathyarchaeia archaeon | reverse complement strand
CCATAAGGAAATTGTTCTTTCAATATTGAATTCTCCTCTTTGGATGTACCACTCGCGGTAATCCATTATATTTAAGGCTCGTATCCTCTCGTAATATTCAACGTTTAATCCGAAATCTTTCATAGCCTCTCTTATCTCACTTGACGATTCTTCTCCAGCAATATAGATTGTCGCTTCGCCAGCGTCTAAACCTGCCTTCAAATACGTGAAAAGAATAAGATGTTTATCTCTACGACTCGTATAGAACATGATAACATGATCTTTTACTTTCATTTTCCTAACAAAGTCCAAAATCTCATTTTCCCCTAATACTGTTCACCTCCACCCCACTAACTATGTAAAAATTTCAATCATTTGATTTTCTTTCCTATATAATATACACAGAGATATACTTAAAGATCTATAAAATATGTCTAAACTACTAATATGATATCGCGATTGAGAAACAGGTAAATCAATATTTTAATCTATAGTTTTTAAGAAATTAGCCTCTATTGTTATCTTTGGTTTATACTATACTTATCTATAGTAAGCTATTATATATTATTTTAATCCTGATCTTTTTTACACCTATCCAATATGAATAATGTTGTGGGTGCGAGCACAAAGTATTATAAACACAGATTAGGCTTCTAAAATCTTTTTCCGATTCTCTCCCTCTTCTTTTATATGTATTCTTATAGTATTTAATCTAACGGAAAAAGCTATTACAAGATTTAACTAAATCTGAATGAAAGCGTGGCGGTGAAAATAGAACCGCTTTCATAAGGTTTAACGCTGATAGCGCGCGCTCGACCATCTACTCTATCAAGAGAAGACGGAAAGCATAAACTAAACTCGTTTATTCTCTAAATCAAGCCACTTTAAAAACTATCTTAGCCTTTAATTCATACCCTTAACTTACGTAAAAGGAAGGATGTTCTCAAAGCATGATGGTTGATATATTTTAGACAACAAATTATTTAGCGATTTGATCGATTGAACTCTAGATGTTACATCTTCTACTAATGTGAACGTACCGGAAAGAATAACGGACCACCCCCACCATCTAAATGAATAAGCAAGTTACAAAGTAAGAGATGAAGAAAGTCGAGTTTGAATAAAGGGCTCATGGTGATATAAAATGTTAATGAAGAAATTGAATACAAACGAATACTATCGGGAGCGTCAGAAGAAGTGGATATGGATCTTTCCCAAGATAGACAGGAAACTTACGGGTAAGCGTATAGTAGACTTGGATACATTTTGTAGGATAATTTTCCCTCATAGTATAAAGAAACAAGAGGTCTCAAAGACCATTATCCAGATAATGGTTGAAGAGGACAGACCGATGTACTTGAGGGAGATTAAATTCAAGGTTCTTGAAAAGGTGAAAGTCAGTTCGCAGACTTTGAGCGATACGTATAAGGCTATGGTGAGAAGTGGACTTCTGGAAAAGAAGTACCGCAATTATCCCACAAAGTTAAGCCGGCAATTCGGTAACCGTCTGAGGGACGTCGCCGACTATTGGGAGAATTATTTGGACGCGAAAAGTGTACAATAACCTCAGGATTAATTTTAGGAACGGGATAAAAGTGGTTAAGGTAGTATCCTTCGACTTGGACGGGACACTCGTGGATTACTCCTTTATAGACGCCGTATGGTTCGATGGTATCCCTAAACTTTACGCAGAGAGAAGAGAGATGCCAATCAGTAGGGCTTTAGAAGAGGTGGTTAGAGAATATGATGAAGTAGGCGAGAATAGACTTGAGTGGTACGACATAAAGTACTGGTTCGAAAGATTCGGACTGGACGGAGATTGGAAGAAGCTTTTGTTGGAGTATAGAGGGAGCATTAGGCTATACCCAGATGTACGCGATACGCTAGAAGAATTAGGGCGGGAATTTAAGTTAATCATAAATTCAAACTGTACCAGAGAGTTTATGGAATTGGAGCTTGAACACACGAACATCGGAAAATACTTGTACAGGATATTTTCATCCACATCCGACTTCCACGAGGTGAGGAAGACGGGCGCCTACTACGCGAAGATTTGTAAGATACTGAAAATACAACCTGAGGAGATGGTACATGTTGGAGATAACTGGAGATTCGACTTCCTCGTCCCCTCGGAGGTTGGAATACGCACAATTTATTTAGACAGGGGGAAACGCCACTCTAAGAAAAAAGAGAGTAGCCAAGGCATGATAATATATAACTTAAACGATTTGAAAAGTATCTTGAGAGGATTAGAGAATGGCTCCTAGTAGAATCGGTGTTCCAGGCTTATCCTCAAAAATTAGGAGGTTAAAGCCGAGCGCAACTTTGAAGGTAACTGCAAAAGCGAAGGAGATGGCAGCGAGCGGATTGGATATAATCAGCCTGGGAGCGGGAGAACCCGATTACCCTACTCCAGAAAACGTGAAGGCTGCAGCGATCAAAGCCGTTGAGGAGAACTTCACCTATTATACTCCAGTATCCGGAATCTTTGAGCTTAAAAAAGCTGTGGCTAAAAAGTTAAGGGAATTCAACGATCTGACGTATGATCCGAGAAACATATGCGTATCCTGTGGGGGGAAGCAGAGTATATATAATGTTCTACTGGCCTTGACGGATCCTAAAGATGAAGTTTTAATCCCAGTCCCGTATTGGGTCAGCTACCCAGCGCAGGTTCTACTCGTAGGGGGGACCCCTAAGTATGTGCAGACAGATGAGGATTATAAGCTCAAGGCGGATTTAATAGAGGATAAATTGAATGAACGATGCAAAATCTTAATTTTAAACTATCCGTCGAACCCCACGGGGATGACGTACAGCCTTAAGGAGCTGAATGAGATAGCCGATGTGGTTTTAGAGAATAAAATCACAGTCGTTTCAGACGAGGTATACGAGTACTTTACATATGATGGAATCCGGCATAGGAGTTTGGCGTCCCTCGGTGAAGAGATCTACAAGCAAACTGTAACTATAAGCTCTCTATCCAAGACGTACTCGATGACTGGATGGAGGATCGCCTACGCCGCGTCCTCTGACGAATTGGTCGAGGCTCTATCGAGCATACAAAGTCATTCG
>CAYFVN010000205.1:0-2817 GCA_964346575.1 uncultured Candidatus Bathyarchaeia archaeon | reverse complement strand
GCGCGTACGCCCAGAGCCTCCTCGGCCTCGCAGACTTCCCCGAGGACCTCATATCGGGCAGGCGTACAGCAGGAAAGAGGACTGAGAACGCCGAAGCCTCCAACAGGATTCTGAGCGATATGCCCAAAATCCAGACCGGAAGATTCGAAGCCGTTGTGATCGCCCCCATGGAGTCGACTCCAATCGAACCGGATCTGGCTCTAATATTCGGCGATGGAGCCCAGATGACCATGCTGATCCACGCCGCAACTTGGCACACAGGCGAAAGGCTCAGCGTTGAAACGGCCGCCGAGGCTGGAACCTGCGGGGAGGGTATAGCTGCTACCTACATTCTGAACGAGCCTACAATAGCGTTCCCATGCCATGGAACCCGTAGCTTCGGACTTGCCGATGACGACGAGATAATTATGGGTGTTCCGGCCTGGAAGATGGAGGAGTTAATGGATGGTCTCGTGAAACGACAGGCTGCGAGGCCATACCCGATACGGCAAGCGGCCGATTTGACGCCTAGACCACCCTCTCTCTACGGTATAAGGAGAGAGCCGCCACCGGTCTAACGCGTATACTTTTACAGGTCGGAGAGCGCCTCGGAGTTAGGGTAAGGGTTCTTAACGTAGTTTCATGGATATACAGGAGAATAGAGATACCATAATTTTTGTCTTGAGGACTGACCGATAGATTCCAAGGTGAGTTTCTTCGATATTAACGAAGCCCTATCTGTATAGGATTCCCGTTACATCATCCATATCGAGTTCTTTGAGTTTTGTCCTTTCAGGCCAACCGTTCTCAGGATTCCATCCCCTAATCCTGTAATACTCGGGGAGCGTGTCCAGCTTCGCAAGGGAACCCTTCGACTCGCCGTTTAGGTGCGACTCTCCTGTCAACCTATCGGGCAACGTGTCATCCGATGCTCTAGCCCCATGAAGTATGTTGAACACCCTCTTCAAATTGAATATCCTCTCGCCCACCGTCAATATGTCCTCTAGAGAGGTCTCTAAGCCGGTGACTGCGGAGCATAAATTACTGTAAAGGTCAATAGTGTAACCTTGCTGCATTCCGATCTGGCACCAGCCGGCTGCAGACGATCCCGCCCTAAAGTTCTCCACCTTATAAACCAACTCCGCCTTTCCCTCTAGACCGAACCTATCGTAATCTCCGGTGATCCCCAATTCAGGAATCTTTTTTCCACGTATCTCGTATGGGAGAGGTATACCCGACGTGTGTCTTCCGCCAGTGGGGGCAACGGCGTAGTGTATACCCGCGCCTAGACCCGCCCTCGGATCGTGCATGGCTATCTCGAGGCCTTTCACGTGTATAGCGTAATGCTCCGCCTCACCACCTATGGCCTCAGCAGCCCTTCTAGAACCTTCAGCCAGTAGATGGCCCGTCCCCTCCCTTCTGGCGATCTTGTGGAGCATCTCGATCATTCCATCGGCGTTTCCAAACTTCAAGTCTATCCCTTCTGTATCACTTCGGTTTAACAGTCCCTTCTCATAACATTCCATTGCAAAGGATATCGTTGCTCCAGCCGATATCGTGTCCAACCCGTATCTGTTGCAGAGGTCGTTCGCCTTCGCTACGGCCTCAACATCGTCGATCTCGCAATTGCTGCCTAAGGCCGCGAGAGTCTCATACTCGGGGCCGTCGACCTCCCCTCCCGTCGAGTAACGCCCCTCCGTAACCGCGACCCTGGGCCTACAATGGACTGGACAAGCGTAGCAAGTACTGTTAGGTCTCTTTATCTTGTCGTATCCTCCTTCACCCGCCGCCAGATTCTCGGCACCTTCGAACGATCCCCTTACCCAGTTTCTCACAGGAGAATCCCCGACCAGGATGTTACCCAAGTAGTTTCCAGGGGTCCCATACTTACCAATACGTGCAGAAGCCTCGGAGGACTTAATGGTTTCGACCACTTGTTTAGTATACTCCAGAAGCTTATCTCCATCCGCCACCGGAACCTTCATTTCGCCCCGGACCGCCACCGCCTTGAGCCTCATGAAGCCCATCACCGCGCCCACACCGCACCTGGCGGCCGCCCTGTTCGCCTCGTCACTCATGACAGCCGCGAATCTAACCAGGCTCTCACCAGCTTGACCGATATCCGCCACCCTAACGCGATCGTCGCCCAAATCCTTCCTTATCGCCCTGTCAGCCTCACGCGCATCCAGGCCCCAGTATTCACTCGCATCCCTCAGCTCCGCTCGGCCGTCGTGGATCCAGGCGTAAACAGGTTTTGGAGACTGCCCTGAGAATACTATAAAGTCGTAGCCTGCAAACTTCATCTCCGGGCCGAAGAAACCTCCACTGTTCGCGTCGCCAAAGAGACCCGTCAACGGAGATTTCGTGACGACGCAGAATCTTCCAGTAGCTGGAGTCGAGGTCCCTTGCAGAGGGCCTGTGGCGAAGATGAAACGATTCATAGGGTCGAACGCCTCAGCCCATGAGGGTACCTCGTCCAACAGCATCCGAGCAGCCACACCATGGCCACCCAGATATCTCCTTGCATACTCCTCATTCAAAGAATCCTCAACGATCTTTGCTCTACTCAGGTCGATCCTCAAAACTTTCTCCATATATCCCCCATTCAAAATTAAACTCGCCCTTCAAACGTTTGTATTTAGTACTAATTGGATCGAAACTTTATAAGCGTTCTTTAGCGAGCGCGCTATTGCCATACAACTAAAGATATGAAAAAAAAGACGCGTTAAGCGATTAACGAGCCCGATACTTGCACCCTCATTCTCCATGTAGAGTTCACTGCTAGCTAGGTCAGACCGCCCGTCAAAACGGTCTCGTCGTCCATCACACTGCTGTCTT
>CAYFVN010000204.1:0-7489 GCA_964346575.1 uncultured Candidatus Bathyarchaeia archaeon | reverse complement strand
TCATCACTCCTCCTCCCTTCCTCTGATCATTCTGGGTAATAACGTTGGGTCAGGTATAGTACTTTCCTTCCACCCCTTTTCCTCTAGAAGTTTAAGGAATTCATCCTTAAGGGTTATCGGTATATCCGCTTTCGTCCTCACAAACAAGTGCACGTCCTCTGGCATGGCACCGTAGAGCCTCTTGTGTAGGTCTACGTAATGCGTCAATTTTATAGATCTACCTCTAGACGTATCATTTGACCTCATGCATAATTTGGCGATAGTCACCATAGCTTCCTCTTTCGTCTCCGCAGCGTAGAATAGGTGTTCAGGGGCTGGTCCCACGTAGGTCTTTTCCCCAGTCCTTGCGTTATAGACTTTCCAGTTTTCATCATCTTCCTTTCTCCCAAGGAGCATTCTTCGGTACTTAGATCCATGTGGTCCAACTATGACGGGTACTCCCAGCCTCCAGAAGCCGCTGGCTATAGAAGCTGCTTTCTGGGACATAGCTCCCCAAGCAACTCCCACAGCGCCGACCCTGTTGAGTATGTAATCTGCTATCTCCTCGTAGTTTGCCCTGAGCTTCCGTTTGGCGAATATGCTAGATATCTTTATGGCCGCCCCAGCTATATGAGCGTTAGAGACGCAGGACCCTATGTTTGAGATTCCTCCAGCATCGAAGTCTCCGGGATATTTCTCGTAGATCGTGCGTCCTTCCTCATCTTTGTGCATGGCCATCGACATGGCCGCGCACCCCGTTGCTGTCACTATGTATCTTCTTTTTGCGAATTCATCGGCCATCTCAGCTACTTCGACGCCTCCTTTGGGGTAGTTTGCGCATCCTACGAATGCCACTACTCCAGGGATCTCTCCCAAAACTATTGGGCTACCCACGTTCCGTATCTCGATGTCTTGAATGGCTCCTCTGCCCGCTCTTATCTTATACTTCTCCTCTTTGATCTTCTTCTCGGAGGCTTTCGCCATGAGGCTGTGTATGGACAACCCTATTGGACAGGCCTCTTCACACTTCGCGCATCCTATACATATGTCAAGTATTTTCGAAAGATCGGAAACATCACCTTTTGCAGCCTCACTCAATGACGAGGGTATATCCAGATCGTTCGGGCAGCTCCTTCTACAGTCGTCGCATCCTCTACATTTTTTAGCCTCTTCAACAATCTCCTTCACGTCAGGCATTTTTTTAAACGCTCTCCGTTTTGGAGCCACCTTCATAGCCGTCTTCACAGCTACTTCTCCAACCCTCCCAGGATCTAGAATTAATGCCCCAGAAATATTTCCGTCCACCAGGTCTTTGACAATATTATCCGGCGAGTCTTTGGTTCTGTCCGGCAAGCCTTGGCAGTTCTTTTCGCTTGTAGCTATTACGGGAACTTTTAATTTCTCAGCCTCCACAAGTGTATCCGCTCGGATGCATTGTTCATCTACGACGATCACGTCCGGTACGCCGCTTCTGATGAACCTGAGTTGCCAGGATATTGGGCCTATAATCTTGGCTTTTGGATTGTATCTGGTTAAATCATGGGCTGTACAGCATATGCCGCAGACTTCCACCTCATCTTGTAGTCCTAAACCATCTAGGTAATCCATTATGTCGGCAGCCGGGGGGACATTATGGCCTACAACTAAGATTACGGGTTTACTTATGTCAACGACGCCCAACCCCGTATCTATTAAAGGCGTATTAGCCTCAGCCTTCGGAAATCCTAACGCGGATGTTTGCGCGATATCGGCTACTTCTAATGCCACATGATCGATCATGCCTGCATGAAAGACTTTGGACTCGAAGTCCGTCGAATCTCCCTCCTGTCCCGTATGCGTAGAGGATAGTAAGTGTACTATTTGCTCCTCGGTATAATCCATAACTTCCTCTAAATCTCCGAGGGTTCTGGGGAGTATTCCACATACAAGCCTGGTTACGGGTGCCTCAACTTCAATGTTTAAACCTCCAACGTCTATCGGGTGTCTACGTCCATACTTTGAGATGAGGTGTTCAAGCAGATGTCTGGCGTGGCTTGCGTGTGTAGCCGCTCCTATGCAACAGGCCAATAACACTATTCTGGACTGTTGTCCTGCCATGTCTATTCCGCAGGCTCCCCGCTTGTCCCCCGTCAGGTCGCACTTTCCCATCGTGCACAAGCAGCATAGATCGCAGAAAGGCATGTAAAAAGGCTTGTAACGTTGGAGTATCTTCTTATCCCACTCGCGGAGGTCTGTTATCGACGGAAAGGGTGTTGGTCCTATAGGCTCATCCCAGGTTTCATCGGTTATCCTCCCGACGGATAATTCGAAATTCTTAACTTGTCCGAGTTCCGACTTCAGTTCTCCCACTTTAACTTTTAAACCTTTTCTGCCCATTGTAGGCGACATCCTCAGAGATTATATATGCCTTCTTTGATACTTGATATTTTAACTTTGTTAAAAATCTTTACCAACGCTCAACAACCGGATGGTCCACCTTCCTCAGGAAAGTCTTTAAATCATCAAGGTTGGTTGCGTTTACTTCTGTAGCTATCTTGTCGTAGAGATCATCGGGTATACTTTCTCTCATCTTTTCCTTCAACTCCTTCGTCATCCATACCACGCGTTTAAATCCTCTGTCCGCCATCAGAAACTTATCAGATCTCATGTAGTTTATTCCTATGCCGAGGAAACCCTCCACCTGTTTCCCGCCGCCGCAGAAGCCAGCCATAGTGGAGAAGGTCATACCGTTCACGGTGGCCTCATTGAATCCCCTCTGGACTACGCCAATCCCATCCACCTCCGGTATGTAGAAGGCTATAGCCTCGAAGCATCCGCACGAGGTATGTGGGTGACCAAACATGCTGTGGAGGTAGATCCGTTCAGTGGAGCCGCGGGATTTACCCAGAAGGGTCTCGTTTACGCCCTTCCATTCTCCCCTGACGGGGTCTACGCATTTCTCTTTGGGAACCGCGAAGTTTGGGCCTGAGGGATCAAGCTTGTGTGATACCTTAGCGTCCAGCCAGCTCGTAGCTCCGCAAAGCGAGACCCTTTCAGGGGTGATCACGCACACGTGGTTAGGTGCGAAGGACTGGCATAGAGTACAGCCGTAGAACTCGTCGACCTCCTCCTCCCTCAACTCCTTAAGCTTATCATCGCGCTCCGCGTATAGTTGCCGTGTCTCTCCAAGCATTTTAGAGACCTCCTCCTTCCCTGTAATAATTGAGACCTGTGTCCTCTCAACTATTTTTGGGAAGGTTGAGTTGTACATTGTGCATAATATGTCTCCGAGGTGCCGTAGCTTCAGTCCGGCTTTAACTGCGTCTCTGCTGATCCTGATCCATATCTCATCCCTAGAACCAAGATGCATCACACCTCTACATCTGTTAAGGAATTGGTGGATTCTACGCTCCAGCACCGTCTCCAAGTCTTTCTCCATTCCATGCCCGGCGAGGTCCACTACTATGCCAAGCGGGTTGGACTCTCCTTCAGCTATATCTTCCAGGTCAGGTCCGATTAGACGCACTACCCCATCCTCCACTTCTCTAGATCCCTTTACCCTGACCAGCTCGAAGGCCTCGCTCCTAGTTCCCCCAAACTCGGCGAACATACCCTCCTTTCTGATCCTCTCGCCTTCAAAGGATGGACCGTACTCCAAAGGTATAGGCGGTTTAGCTAGCACCCTTACCTTAATTCCTTTGACTTCACATCCAGCCTCGACAGCGTTTCTATAGTCGTCTATCTTAATGATTGTCCGTGGAATTTGCAGCGTCGCCCCATCCGTGATTACGGGGACGCCTAAGGTAGCGAACCCGGCCATTATAGGTGCGATTTCATCTCTCCACTCGCTTAAGACTATGGCGAATGCAGGGACTCTATGCCTTACATAATTCACGATCTCTTCACGTTTACCCGCCTCTATGTCTCCGAACATTAGGGGGGTCCTAACAATTAAATTGGCTGCGAATACAAGGCTCCTATAGTCTCTCCCTAATGGTACAAGCTTGGACTCTAAGCCCAAGTCAAAACCCGCCTTTTTCGCACGTTCTATTATAGGGCCTGCTAGAAGCGTGAGAAAATTCCTTTCCTGTAACTTCCTCCCAATCACCCTTACGTCTTTTTCTTTTAAATTTCCGGTTAAAACGGCTATGCCGGGTATTGTGCCGTCGGCCAAGCTCAGACTTAGCTCTCTGAAGAGCGTATCCGAGATAAAACCCGTATAAGGTCTAGAGAAAGGTTTTTCCACGGTTAAGTAGCGTACGGCCTCCGAGACTTCAACGGCCATCAGCGTTGCCATACCGACATTGTATAAGTTTGACAGCTCATCCTCCTTCATCGCTAATAGTTGGGTGGAGACCAGCTCTCCTCTGAGTTCCTCTAATGTTCTAGGCTTCCTACCTGTTAAACCGTATAACAAGGGTAACCCGTATATAGTCCCTGGAAATGCTGCCTCAGCGTTTTCCCCCAGCTGTTCGGTAGCCTCTGAAACTAAATACGTAGCATTTCGTAAAATTTTTTCAGCCTCTTTACGGGTAAAAATTAAAAAATCTTTAAAGAGCAAAGCCTTCCACGTCCCAAGCTGAAGCGCGGTGAAATTTAAGCTTATCCTCGAAAAGGTCGATCGATTCGAACGGGAGTTTAAGGGAAGATTCCTCTTCCAAGGCGATCGAAATGTTTTAAAGCATCATGTAAAAATCGAACTTCAAATGTTCCTCGATGAATCGAAGCTACAATGTAAACCATTTATGACCCATCTTGTCGAAGCGGCTCTTAAAGAGGCTTAAAGTCGATGAAACGGGGAATCCTTATGTTAATGCTCATCACTTACTTGGCGGCTATAACCCATCCGGTGGAAAGCGCAAATCTATCGTTCGATGAAACTTACTTATGCGACCGGATCAACGAGGTGAGGACTAGGGAAGGATTAGGGCGTCTTCGTATAAGTGATCGACTCACAGGGGTTGCTAGGGAACATTCACTGGAGATGTTAACCTTTGGATATTTCGATCATATATCCCAAGTAGATGGATCGACGCCCTACGATAGGGTAGTCCGCTCAGGATACTATGATGGATACTATCACGTAAGGGTTGTGTCGGAGAATATCGGCTTAACAAGACCGGGAATAAATGTAGATTCTTTGATGAAGGCTTGGATGGAGAGCGAGGGCCATGCTGAAAATATTCTGAGCAATCATGTTAACGAGATCGGGGGTGGTATAGCCTTGGGAGTGTTTGAGGGTAGAGGAGAGACGGCTTTAATTACAGCGGTTTTTGCCTACAGAGCCGAAGTATCAGGAAACGCCACGGCGACAACGCTCCACACTGAGACTTCAATTCTCCCCAAGTCTACGAATCAAACCTATTCATCGACAACGATCCTGTCAACTAAGATCGACTCCGCAACGACTAGTTCAACTTCGAAGACGGGATCCACCGTGACACGACAGTTGACCACTCAGAACCTCACCACCCTAACATCTACGTACAGGAGTATAAACACCATTACAGCCGTTGTAACCGGTACAGAATGGACCTCATTAACTCATCACGGGGATGAATTGAAGCTTCAAATAGTGAGCAACTCGACGATACTGAATCTTCTATTCCACCCTAAAGCGGGGATGATAAACCTCACCGTGACTGGTTCAGAAGGCACTGGAGGCTTCTGTAACGCGTCCATACCGAAGAGTATTCTAGATGGAAGTCCAATAGTGATAATTGACGGAAAACAAGTTGAGTCGGAGCTGAAAGAAGATACAGCCAACCACTACGTCTACTTTACCTACAGCCACAGCAGCCATAACATTATGATCGGTGGTTCGAATACGATATCTGAGTTTCCTCATATCGCCACGGCGATCCTATCGGTCTTCACCATCATAAGTCTACTTGCGAGTACATTTGCGAGGAAGACCGATAGAAGAGGTTTTTGTAAGGATAAAAGCGCGCATTCTAATCAACAGTAATTGTCTCTTCATGGGGTTGAGTAAAGCAGGATAAGCAACAATTTTATATATTCTTCTTTAAATTATCAAATACTCACGGGATGATTGAGTAGGGGATGTACGTATGTCAAAACTAGAAAAGGTGGGTGTAGCTGTTATAGGTACAGGGTTCGTTGGAGGTCAAGCCCACGTTCCCTCGTTTAGAAAGATCCCTGGATCCGAACTTGTAGCTTTAGGAGCCAGAACCGAGAGAAGGGTCGTCAAACTCTCTAAAAAATATGGAGTGAAGTACTATCTAGACTACAAGGAGTTGATCGGAGATCCGAATGTGGATGCTTTGGTGGTAGCGACTCCGACTCCATTCCATTTCCCTGTGGTTTCGGAAGCGATCAAGAAGGGGAAGCATATACTGTGTGAAATGCCGATAGCATCCACTATATCCGAAGTCGAAGAGTTAAGTAGTGAAGCAGAGAAGGCGGGGGTGATCCTAATGCCGATCCTGAACTTCCGCTTCACTCCGAACTATGTAAAGTCGAAAGCCCTGATCGATGGTGGCGCATTGGGGAAGGTAGTCGCTGCATCATTTAAAGAGACCATAGGAGCCAAAGCTCTAGCGCCTCAATGGCCCCCAGACTCATGGGCCTGGGACAAAGAGAAGAGCGGAGGGTACCCCGACTTCACCTTGTCGGTCTGGTCTATAGACTTGCTGAGATGGCTGTTCGACGCTGAGTACGAATCTGTTGAGTGGAAGTCAAACTATACAACCTTGAAGGAGGCCTACGGCGGGATCATAGGATACAATACAATGGGTTTAATGAAGATGTCCGGTAACATAGTGGCCTCCGTACATTACGGGTGTACGGTGACGCCTACCGAGACCACAAGCAGACTCGAAATATTCGGAGATAACACATGCTCACTATACGCAGAAGCGCATGACAGATTGATACTCATGGGCGAGGAACCGACTAAGCAGGAGTGGAAGTTTCAAGTTGGCGGTCCGAGAGTCTGGGGGCACTATCAGCTAGATGAACACTTTATCAAATGTGTACTTGGAGAGGAGAAGCCCAAAGTTACGGTAGACGACGCCGTAAAGGCGCAGGAAGTGGCCTCCAAGATAAATGAATAAGCGCGATCTAGAATACATCAAATCCCCCCTCATTTTTATTCTATCCACAGCTTATGGTCGTAAAATCGCCTCTCTTCTATCGAAGAGTTGACGAGGTACTTTGAGAGAATAAATTGTAAGTCGAACAAGTTTGCGTTGTTGAATATCTAGCGCCTACGCATCTTACCCGATAGATGTCCAGAAGCGAGTTCGTAAGAGAGCTCTGTCCAAGATACCGGATCGAAACTCAGCAATGACTCCGTCTTCTCAACATATCGCATCTTTCTAATGCGCATTATCGTTTTGTCTATATCCTCGATGTCTCCCTCGAGCACTAAAACCATGTCGTAAGGACCGTGCACTACATCAGCGGCCTTAATGTTCTGGAATGTACTCAGCTCCTCGAATACATCCTCCTCTCTTCCAGGTTGGAACACAATTAGAATATAGGCCCTCATAACGATTCACTCTATAAG
>CAYFVN010000203.1:0-1957 GCA_964346575.1 uncultured Candidatus Bathyarchaeia archaeon | reverse complement strand
TAAACATGGCGTTAGAAAGATTTTCGAAGCATAGACGTGAACTTTCGGTCGATGAGATCATAGTCGGCTCTCTCCGTCTATACAGGCGGGATTTTAAAAGTTTCTTCCTACCCTACTTGTTTATGGGATTTGCAAACAGCGTCTTGATGTTTTGGGCGCAATCCACTATGCCTCCTCCCCCACTATTTGGTTTTGGAATATTCGGACCGGAGATGATAGTTGACTGGCTCGCCAACCTTCTGACGGTTCTCCTAGTAGTAGGAGTCGTAGGTTGGATTCTCAGCACTCTGGTTTTGGGATATTCTGTGAGGTACGCCTCAAACCTCATAGAAGGGGAGCTCTCGACTCCAAAGTCAGCATTCGTTCAGATAGTACCTAAGCTTCCACTCCTACTGGCCGCAGGCTTAATAGCCGATCTTCTAGTGATCCTAGGAGTTCTCCTCTTGATACTTCCAGGGATAATATTTGCCGTAATGTTTTCACTCGTCGCACCAATTATAATTCTCGAAGACAAAGGGGTCCTAAAATGTTTAAGCCGAAGTAAGCGCCTAGTCTCAAAAAGGTGGACTAAGACGTTCATCCTACTCCTTCTGGTCGTGCTGCTGATCTTCGTCGTCTCAAGCTTCGGGAGCGTCCTCGGGTTGGCCTTAGGTCCATTGGGTTACGCAGCGTCATCCATCCTAACCGCCATTACAGCTCCCCTATATCCGATAGCTATAACCTATCTATATCACTCCATGAAGGCTAGAGAAGGGGCAAAAGAAGAGGAGCCGAGCGAGGAGGCGCGGCCTCACACCCCAGTTAAATACTGCATAGAATGTGGAGTTACCCTAAATCCTTTAGCGGTATACTGCCCCAACTGCGGAGCCAGACAGCCCTAACTTCATAAAAAACGTTAAGAGGATAACCCCGCCAAGCCCTAATCCTAAAGACTTATCACAGTGAATGCATCAATAATCATCTAGGATGATGTGGACTGATCTGCTTGGTAGGGTAAATGCCCGATGCCGAGATGCACCTCCACTGACTCACGAAAATTAGGCCGTGTATGACTCGGAATGTATAGAAAGCGGCTACCTCTTCGATAGGAACTTTTATATATTTTTTAAACTCATTCTCTTCCAGGTGATGGAACATGCCTACTGTCAAAGTGGATTATAGTAAATGCAATGGTGATTCTGTCTGCACTCAAGTTTGTCCGGTGGACGTATTTGAGATGCAAGATCTATCCGAATACCCTGACACGTCTAAGTCCGTACCTGTTAAAGAAAGCGAATGTATACTGTGCATGGCCTGTGTAACTCAATGCCCTACTGAGGCTATTACAGTTACCGAGTAGAGTAATCCTCCCATACCTCTGATAGATCACCTATCAAAATTCTTTATTTTTCTCAAGTTGATAACACTAATGCTAGCTCATATAATCGTTCATCTATAGGTTTCTCGAATGTGGTGGCATATTCCAAGTCGACCGGAACTATATGGCCTCCCTGAATCCCCGTCATATCCTTTCTTCTCCCATCAAGTAAGAATTCGATACTTGCTACCCCCATCCTGCACGCGAGAAGCCGTGTATAGGCGGAGGGGCGGCCTCCTCTCTGTATGTGCCCAAGTCTTGTAAGTCTGACCTCGTACCCAGTGTTCTCTTCTATCGCCTCGGCTACGTCCATGCAGTCGCCAGCTCCTTCTGCCATAACTACTATTCCAGCTTTCTTACCTTTACGGTGATTCTCTACGAGATTGCGACAAATAGATTCTACGTCACTTTTTATCTCGGGGATGAGTATTACCTCTGCTCCAGCTCCCACGCCAACCTCCAAGGCTATAAAACCTCTGTCCCGACCCATCACCTCTACTACGAAAACCCTTTCATGCGAAGTAGCAGTATCCCTTATCTTGTCTAGAGCCTCTAAAGCGGTATTCACAGCCGTGTCGAAACCTATAGTAGTATCGGTTC
>CAYFVN010000202.1:0-2182 GCA_964346575.1 uncultured Candidatus Bathyarchaeia archaeon | reverse complement strand
ATTCACATAACAATCCATTCCTTCTCATAGTTTTACATATATCGCATACGGACTCCAGAACATTATTTACATTCAACGTATCCTCTACAAGTTTCGAAGCTAAATCGGATATCTTATCTTTCACACACCCATTTTTCAGGGTTTCCAATATTTGTTCCTTTCCCCTAGTACCTTTCACATATTGAGTTACAGCGGCAGGTGTGACGTCCATCCTATGTGCGGCTTCTATTGGCTTCATCCTATACCCATCTATCAGTTGTTGAGCTATTGCTACCCTGAGCGCGGGTAGCATGTGAGCCACCATTATCATGCAGGGAGGCTTCAAGTCTTTTCACGGTGTTTAAAAATGTACTCTACTGCTTATAAATATTAACAACGTGAAAGTGAGCGAGCCATAGCTACGTTGCACATTTATCCCTTTACCTCTAACTGAAAATGCTTCAAGAAGGTCAAATTCTAGACTCATAAATCTTCGAGAGCCTACTTTTTACAGAGCTAGATTTGTAATTGAGATCTAAGGAAAAAACCCGCGCGGCTTATCCTAGAGGCAGTATGTCTATAATTCGTTTCATTATTACGCTGAATGTGAGAATTGCTAGAGAAACTAGACCCCATGGTATAACTCCTATTATGCTTGAGACCACTATAAGAGTCAATCGTATATCCCTGGTGGCTCCATAAGCGGAGAATCCCCTCCACACAGACCTGCCGAATTCCCTACCACTCCTCGTAGCGGTGTAGCTAACAGTTAAAGATCCTATTAATGCGATTATCCCTACAATACGCCATGGATTACCCTCAATAAATGGAGAGAGAATTATCCCAGATATGATGAAAGCTTCTCCAGCACGGTCTAGAGTGGATCCTATGACGAGCCAGAGCCTAGATGTCCGGCCTGTTACAGCTAGTCTCCATGCTAACCAGCATATAATCAAGGTTAGAAGCGTTAGAGTTCCTCCTACAAGGAGATTTCCAAAGTAAAATGCTAAACCCGAAGCCAACGCGGAAAACATTGCCGTGAGAGATAGTTGAGCTTGAGATAGATGCTTCTCTAGAAGGAGAACCTCTAAACGCGAATAAATCGGATAGAAAAGTGCTTTCGCTACGATTCCGTCCAAAGGTTCAACGAGTTCTTCGGAGATTTTAGACATGTAGTATTATTACACCACCGTTACGTTTCACATTTAAATTTGCGCCCGCTCCAGATAAGCTACTATGGTTTTTACTCCTCATCTCAAATCAGACATAAAAACGATCCTCAGCCTCAAAGTTTTATGCAGAGAACTGAAGAGTCCGTGTTACCCTTTCTTTATATCTATCGATTGAGTGGCGTGGCCATCTCAGCTAATTCATAACCATCTAAGGCTGGAAACTCCAGGTTTACGGATAGGTAGGCGGCTCTCTCATTATAGTAGGGGGGTCCTAACCTTGAGAAGAGTGTTAGCATTTTACCGTGGTGTAGGGCCTCTACGCCTAGCGGGCAAGGTTCATGGCCTCTGATGACGGTTCTTGCGTCTACCAGCTTGAGTATACGATCGGTTACATCTTCCCCGAATAGTTTGCCGGCCCCTCGAGGAGAAGGAGCTGTTCCTTGGACATTGTCTTTAGGATCGCTCCAAAGTATCTCTTCCAAATGGGAGGCGGTGGGGTGTATTTCATCGGCGTGGACGATGTCTTCTAAGGTTTGGGCTTGGCTGGGAAGTCCACCATGCACCATGAAGTATTTTCCTCTAACTAGGATGGCGTGGTAAAGGAGTGGGAAGAGTTCTCTGATACTTTCATGGAGTCGAGAACCCTCATGAGAGCCGAATCTATCTTTAAAACGTAAGGGCAGATCATAGGGGAAGGGCGTTAAATCTGACGGCCCTTCGTGGTTACCTCTAAGAAGTATGATCGAGTCTGGGTTAAGTATCTTCAAAGCCAAGACTGTATACCATACTTCCAGCGAGTGTTCGCCGCGGTCCCCATAATCACCCAAGAATATCGCTACTACGTCCTTAGACGACGATGGAGATGGTGAGCCGCTCAATATAAGATTCAACCTTTCAAGATCGCCGTGTAGATCGCCTACTATTATGGCATGTCCTCGGAGAGGAAGTTCTATTAAGCCCCCTAAAATCTTGCATGCACCGAGAACTTTGCCCGATCGCTCATCCTCTAAGATGGAACGGGCTTTATAGAT